>JAPKCZ010000781.1 GCA_028822745.1 Kiritimatiellia bacterium
GCGCCGAGCAGCAGCACACTACGCCAAATCCCCCGTGGCATCTGGATGCTGGGTTTCGTCAGTATGTTCATGGACATCTCGTCGGAAACCGTTCACAGCCTTCTGCCGATGTTCCTGGTGACGAGTCTGGGTGCAAGCGCAACGATGGTCGGCCTGATTGAAGGCGTCGCAGAAGCCACAACACCCATCGTGAAGATGTTCTCCGGCGCACTGAGCGACTACCTCGGCAACCGGAAATGGCTTGCGGTCATCGGATATGGCATGGGGGCGTTGAGCAAGCCACTGTTCGCTCTCGCGCCGACGGCAGGCATCGTGCTTGCCGTGCGTGTTGCAGACAGAATCGGGAAAGGCGTGAGAGGCGCGCCGCGCGATGCGCTCGTGGCTGACATCACGCCCACGCATCTGCGTGGTGCCGCGTACGGACTGCGTCAATCACTCGACACGGTTGGCGCTTTTCTTGGCCCGTTGCTGGCCGTCGGATTGATGCTGTTGTGGGCGGACAACTTCCGTCGAGTGTTCTGGGTAGCCGTGATTCCGGGTCTTGTCGCCGTGGCATTACTGGTATTTGGTATCGGCGAACCTGCGCGCCACGCTGGCGTAAAACGCGTCAACCCATTGACGCTTGAAAATCTGCGGAAGCTGAGTCGCCCCTACTGGGGAGTCGTGTTCATCGGCGCAGTGTTCGCGCTCGCAAGGTTCAGTGAGGCATTCCTCGTTCTGCGCGCCATGCAGGGCGGCATACCGGTGGCACTGGTGCCTCTCGTAATGGTCGCAATGAACGTCGTGTATGCGGTATCGGCCTATCCATCTGGAAAGCTTGCCGATTCGATGAGCCACACCAGGCTTCTGGCTGTCGGCCTCGTAGTGCTCTTTGCGTCGGATATCGTGCTTGCCCACGGAAGCCAGTGGCCGGCCGTGCTGCTGGGCGTCGCGCTTTGGGGCTTGCACATGGGGCTGACACAGGGTCTGCTGGCGACGATGGTCGCCCATGCGGCACCTTCGGACCTAAAAGGCACTGCTTTCGGGTTGTTCAACCTGATGACCGGTCTCGTGACCCTGGTCGCCAGTTTAGTCGCAGGCGAACTGTGGGACCGGTTTGGCGCAAGCGCGACGTTTTACGCGGGAGCAGGGTTTTGTTTGCTGACCCTGTGTGCTCTGGCTATAGGCGGAGGATTGCGCCGGAAGAGCGTTTTCTAGGGGAATATAGAGGCGGACGTTGCGCCGGACCAGGTACGATTGATGTCGTTACGAGCCTGCGCCCGACCTGAGATTTCGAATCGTGCAACGTTGTACGGCCGTATTCCAGGTACTTTGCCAATCACAAGGTGACGCACATCACCTCTGCTTGCCAGCCTCACCTGCCAGAGGTGTCGTGTCCAAGCTGGTTCCGGGGTACATGGCGAACATCGGTGCCGCTAACCACATAGACAACCGACTCAGCGATATTGGTCGCGTGGTCACCAATACGCTCGATGGCCTTCGCGATAAACAGGTAGTCCAGTCCAATCGAGATTGTCCGAGGGTCTTCCATCATG
>JAPKCZ010000782.1 GCA_028822745.1 Kiritimatiellia bacterium
CCCTGATGCTCAACCGCCTGATCCTCGCCGGCGATGCCGTGCCCGAAAGGCTGAGCGAATTCGCCCGGGCGCAATGGCAGCGGCCGAGCGTTCAGGAGTGGGTCAATATGCAGAGGCCGGTGGGATAAGGGCGGCAGCCCGCCTTGGAGCATTGCCGCCCGGCGATCCGGCTTCGGGCGGGGGCCAAGGCGCTCAAGAAATGACGGGAGAATCGGCGTGAAGGCTGGACGTTCGTCTAGAACCGGTCTCGTGGTGGCTTGTGCGGCTTGCTTGATCGCGAGTGCGACATTCCTGGCTCTTCGAGCCGCCTCTCCCGGACCCGGTGGCTTGAAAGTGCTTCGTCAGCTCAGGGTTGAGCAAGATTTGCCGCCCAACCCCCAATTCCTTGTCAGAGGAGAGAAGGGGGGATTCTTTGTAGGGGGTGGGCCGGATCAGCCGGTAATCATGGTCGATTCGGAGGGCCATCGATTGTGGCTGCACCAAGCATCGTCCGATCCAAGCAAGAGCGTTGAATTCTACGGCGCCAGCGCAACGGCTAACGGAGGCGTCCTGTTGTGCGGCTCTGAAGATACAGCCCCTGGATACAGGCATGCTGCAGGTGCAGATCATCAAAGAGAACATAACTCCTTGCTGCTCAGACTCGCAAAGGACGGAAGCGAGATTTCGCTTCAGCGATTGTCGATGGCGCCCCCAACGGAGAATATTTTTCTGCTGCTGCAAAGAGTCGTGCATTGGGGAACTGGATTTGCAGTAGTTGGGCTGAGCTACGACTTCTCCAGTTCTGATCCTCCAATCCAATTCAAGACCTTCATTACGATTCTAAAGCTTGACCGGGACGGAAAGATCGAATGGAGGAATAACTATCCCTCCAAAAAGGACAATATTGACAGCTTCGCTTGGCCGGTGGTCATGGCCGATGGGAGTCTGGTCATCGCGGGTGATCGCATATTCAAAACCGTACTCCTGAGAGTTGCGCAGGACGGGAAATTGCTGGCGCGAGCGTCGTTTGAAGAGCCATATAGCTTGGTCACGCCCGCCAGGCCGGAAAGCCACATTGAATTGGTGTCGGACCGCTCGGAAGGACGCATGCTTGTCAGAATGGATGAGAATCTGCATGTGGAATCCAGAACAAAGCTTCCGTTCGTCGGCATTGACATCAAGCGAACATTGCGAACAGCTGATGGAGGTCTCGCACTGTTTGGAAGACAGTTAGGAACCTCTGGGGGGCCTGCTTTGGCCTATCTGGAAAATGGCCAGTCGGTGGCGGCTCTTGCGCTATCTGATGAGAAAGCGATCACCATCGGATTTTCAGACGCCGAACCAATGATGGATTCAACCACCTTCGCAGCTGTACATGCAGCCGATTATCGAAGCTACGTGGCTGCCGACGGAAGGGTTGCGAACGAACACGGGAAGGAAGAATTAGTACTTTCGTTGATTAAAGTGTCACGTCAGGACAATTGATAGGCAGTGAGCGAGGGTGGGCAGGCTTCATCTGCCCACGCGGATTGACCGTTGTCGGCGTGGGCAGAT
>JAPKCZ010000783.1 GCA_028822745.1 Kiritimatiellia bacterium
GACATGCGGGTTCCGTCGCTCCAGATGTCGACGGGCCGGCGCTCGATCGCCTCTGCAGCGGTGGCGGACAAAAAAAGCGCCACGGCAAGCAGCCCCGCGATTCCATTATGTTGGAACTGCAACACGGTGATCTCTCCTATTCCACGTAACGGCGAACCTAAACCTTCTCTTACATTTATATTTCAAGAAAACAAAAGATATTTCTAAAATTCCTCGTGATCTAAGTCCTTGAAACACATTTGCAACCTATCTAGCTGGCCGGGAATAAACTCACCTCTCAACCTGATATTATCTCATCAGCCCCGATCCCAGCGACCACCCCTTTAATAAGAGCAGCCTGACCCGTCGTTAATGCAACTTGGCTAATGAATTACGAGCCCGGGCCCCTGGGCCATGGGCCGTGGTGCGTGATCCGAAATTCGAGCTTGGAGAGGTTCGTGCGGTTCAGAACTGGGTGGCCGAGAATGTGCGCGTTATCACGCAAGCCAATGAACTGACGCTTTCCGACTTCAGCTACAATTCTGAAGGCTATAGCCGTCAATTTTCTGTTTCGGTTGATGGCGAGGCGCTAGAGGGCCATTGCGAGACGATTAATGCGCGCCCATCGCGCCCGCCAGCAGCTCGAAGGAGCGTACCCGCGCCTTGTGGTCCCAGATCGCCGCCGCGACCATCAGTTCATCAGCACCGGTGGCCTCGATCAGCGGGTCCAGTTTGGCCTTGATGGTCTCGGGCGAGCCGTAGAACGAACAGGCCAGCATGGAGGAAGCCTGGCTCTTCTCCATGGGCGACCAGAAGCTCTCAATATCATCGATCGGCGGTGGCAGCAGACCGCGCGCACCGCGCACCATGCGGGTGAATTGTTGCTGCGGCGTGGTGAACAGGTGCCGCGCCTCATCCTCGGTATCTGCGACAATGGCGTTGCAACCGACCATCACATAAGGCTCGGCGAGCTGAGCCGAGGGTTTGAATTTCTCCCGGTAGATCGATACCGCCTGCATCAACGCTTGCGGAGCGAAGTGCGAGGCAAAGGCATAGGGCAGTCCCAGCATTGCAGCGAGCTGCGCGCCGAACAGGCTCGAACCGAGAATCCATAACGGCACATTGGTATTCTCGCCGGGAATCGCGTGAATTGCCTGGTTTTCCTGCGGCGGACCGAGCAGGGCCTGCAGTTCGAGCACATCCTGCGGAAAGTGTTCGGAGGAGTCTGGACCACGGCGTAACGCGCGCAGCGTGTACTGGTCCGTCCCCGGCGCCCGCCCCATGCCCAGATCGATACGCCCGGGAAACAAGGTCTCCAGAGTGCCAAACTGCTCGGCGATCACCATCGGGGAATGGTTCGGCAACATGATGCCACCCGCCCCGACGCGGATGGATTTTGTACCCCCGGCAACGTGGCCGATGCACACCGCCGTAGCAGCGCTGGCAATGCCCGCGAGATTGTGGTGTTCGGCCAGCCAGAAACGCGTGAAGCCGGCGGCCTCGACGTGCTGGGCCAGGTCGAGGGTGTTGGCCAGCGCATCGGCCGGGGTGAAT
>JAPKCZ010000784.1 GCA_028822745.1 Kiritimatiellia bacterium
GGCGTTTGTTCTCCGTCCCGCGCGGCGATCCTTACTGGTCGCACGCCCTATCGAAACGGTGTCTGGCGCTGGATTCCCGGCAATCATTCGGTTCATCTGCGCACCAGCGAAATTACGATCGCGGAGCTGCTGAAAGAAAAAGGCTATGACACCTGTCATGCGGGGAAGTGGCACTTGAATGGAAAATTTAATTCGGATGAACAACCGCAACCCGACGACCATGGCTATGATCACTGGCTTGCCACTCAGAATAACGCATCTCCTAATCACATGAATCCCAAAAACTATGTGCGCAATGGCGAAGCGATGGGCCTAATGGAGGGTCCGTCGGCGGTCATCGCGGCACACGAAGCCGCAGAGTGGTTGAAGAATCGTCCGGATAAAACCCGTCCCTTTTTCATTACCGTCTGGACCCATGAACCACACCTGCCCATTGAATCCGCGCCAAAATTTATGGCTCCTTATGCCCACATTGACGACGAGGGGATTCGGCAGCATCATGGGAATATTACCCAATTGGACCAGGCCTTTGGCAATTTAATGAAGGCCATTGATGACCAGGGATTTCGAGAAAACACCTGTGTCTTTTATACCTCAGACAACGGCCCCGAAGGATCGAGCGCGCGTGGACGAACACAAGGTTCAACCGGCGGATTGCGGGGGCGTAAACGCGCCGATTTTGAGGGCGGCATTCGTGTCCCCGGCATCGTTCGCTTTCCAAACTATTTCAAGGATCACGCGATCAAGGCGGGGTCTGAAAGCGATATTCCTGTGATTGGATCAGATATTTTTTCTACCATCTGTGCCTTGGGGGACATTCCACTTCCCGACGATCGAACGATTGATGGCGCGGATATGACGCCGGCCTGGTCGGGCAAACCCATTGACCGCTCGGTTCCGCTGTACTGGCGGACCCACGTCGCGCCGTCTGATTGCCGGGTCGCCTTGCGGGTGGGCGATTGGAAAATTGTCGGAAATGAAGACATCAGCAAATGCATGTTATTCAACGTACAGAACGACCCTCAGGAGACGACCGAACTTCAGGAACAGCATCCAGAAAAATTTAACGAGCTGCAAATTTTACTGATCAAGCATGATGCCGCGGTGAAAGCCGAAGGGCCGGACTGGTGGCAATCCGAACCCCCGCGCCAGAAGAAAGCGCGCAAACCCAAAAAGGCGGCGGCGTTGTCCGAGGGAAAAGATACCACCGGAACCTTTGATGTCGTCAAGGGGGGAACGGTCACGGCAGGCGGGCTGGGAACCATGCTGGAATCCACCGGAGAGGCTTTTGCGGTGCGCAAACTCGATAAGCCGATTACCGGAGCTGCTACTCTTTCCGTAGAATTCCAGGCCGATCCGAAACAAACCAAAACGCGGAATGCCATGCTGGTGTTTGGATCAAAACCCGATCAGAATCATCTGTTCAAAGTGGGGACGGCCATTGGGATGAACGCGCATGTCGCCTATGTGGGTGACTGGGGCGCCGTACGCTCGGGCGGCACTGCGTCAGCAACCT
>JAPKCZ010000785.1 GCA_028822745.1 Kiritimatiellia bacterium
CCGCCGAGCGTATTGACCGGCTTTTCTTTTTCCAGAGACCGCCAACGACCTACGTGATTATAAGCCTCGAATGGCATACCCAGCGGATTCATCTTTTTATGGCAGCGCCAACATTCATTGGCATGCACCACACTGAATCGCTCCCGCAACGTTTTACTTTCATCATCGGGAATTTGAGCAGCGACCGTGATCGGCACATCCATCACGATTCCGGCCAGAAGTTTTTCCCGAATCCATTTACCACGGCGAACAGGGTCGTTGTCAAAATTACCGCTGTGGGCCACCAACCAACTAGGTTGTGTGAGGATGCCACACCGCTCATTTTTCGGAGCAAGAAAGACCTTTCCATTTCGGCGGATAGATTCTTGATCGCTCTCTTGTTTGTCGTAGGCCAGTTCAAAAGGATCCAAGTTGTAACTCTGCAGATGATGCGTTTCACGATACCCTTCTTCGCCGCGTGCTCGTTGAATTTGATCTGTGGGATTCGTTCCGTTCCAGTAACTGGCAATCACCTTGTTCGTGGTCAACAATTCATAGAGGACATTTTTGTCTTCCGCCAAAATATGCTGGATCAGGCTATCCGTGTCATACTCAAACTGGAACGCGCTGCGGTCTGTGAACTGTTTGAATTCGTTTCGATCCTTGAATTTATCGACATCCTTAAAAACTTCGGCAGCTTTGTAGTAGCCAAAATACTCTCGGAAAAACTGCAGGATGCGCGGATTGGGCGTACTCAAGTAAGTCCGATTGTGATTGGTGAGCCATCCGTTTTGCTTGGCGTCGAGCATGCGTCGCACCACGCGTTCGACATCGGCTTTCGTCGTCAACCTACCGCCCTTCATTTCTTCTACCAGAAAGCTGTGTCTAGCTGCCCACGCAGGATTTGGCGTCGACATTGTTTTCCTGACCGGTGCTTCGCTGTCTTTCGTGTACACATCAACCGTTTCGATTTCATCGATGCCATACGTCGGTTTGTTGTGCAACGCATAGTTCAGTGCATGGGCCAATTCATGCGATGACAAAAATCGACGACCGTGCGAGTCCACTTCTCCGAGTCCCAATTCCATGCGATAAACGAACTCAGGAGACAAGGCCACATAAATCAGCACCGCCTGTAGCGCCATCGTGTTACCTAACTCCGCATTCGTTTGGAACACCTCGCTCCAATAATGCTCATACTCGTCGGCCAACGGCGATCTGCGAAAGAACAAAGCGAACACAACGTCCAACGCTTGATCAAAATTCGCCCGCTCAATCTCGCCTTGCGTGTTGATTATTTCCTGGAAGATGACCGGGATCCGTCCGCGATATTCATTTGCCGAGGTCGTCACCCCTCCCACAAACATCGCTTCATTATTTCCAGTGCGGCTCCCTTTGTTTTTAATTTGCGTGACAATACGAACTTTCTGCCCGAGCGTCAAAATCTCTGCCATCGTTTCCGCATTGACCATCAGCGCTTCTAACGAAGACTGGTCAGCCACAATGGATGCATAATCGGTGAACCCAGACGCGTG
>JAPKCZ010000786.1 GCA_028822745.1 Kiritimatiellia bacterium
CGTCCATCAGCTGTGCATCTCGTCGGCCGAATCGACATCGAGGCTGTCAAAGCGACGTGATAACTGCAGCACGATCCCTAACGCTACGGCGACTTCGGCTGCGGCCAACGCCAAAATGAACATGAACATGATTTGCCCGTCAGCTTGCGCCCAACGAGCACCACCCGCTACGAAGGCCAGTCCGCACGCATTCATCATGACTTCAAGCGACATCAACACAAACATCACATTGCGCCGGACCAAAACGCCGGTGAGGCCTATACAAAAGAGTGCCGCAGCCAGCACAAATACGTGTTCGAGCGGCAAGGACAAAGCGAAATTCACACTTCCTCCCGCCTCTCAGATAGATAACGACGTCCCAGATGATACGAACCTACCAAGGCCGCGAGCAGGAGAATCCCAGCGAGCTCCACGGCTAAAAGATAGGGGCCAAAAAGACGCGTACCCACCGTTTTCGGTCCCACCATTGACGCCGCTGTCTGTACAGATTCACCACTGAGCGCGTAGACCAAACCTAAAAACAGGGGAATCGTAAGCAGGCATGGCAATATCCACATACGCGGACGCAACCACGCGCTCTCGCGCGCGACCGATCCTTTCCCAAGATTGAGCATCATCACCACGAACAAAAACAGCACAACGATCGCTCCCGCGTAGACGACTACTTCCAGCGCTGCTGCAAACGGCGCCCCGAGCAAAAAGAAAATGACGGCGACCGACAGCAGCGAAACGATCAAATAAATGAGTGCGTGCGAAGCGTTCTTACCGGTGACGACCAAGACGGTCGACGCCAAAGCGGTCACGGCAGCAATGTAAAAAAGACTTTCCATATCGGTTATGCGTTAGCGTGAACTACGGCATCAGACTCCGAACATTCGTTGGCGACGCTTCGTTCTGTGCTTCACCTTTTTGTTTTCCATCAATGGTTTTACCCGCCACATTCCAGAAGCTGTATCCAGGATATTTACCAGGACCACTGATGAGCAGGTGCTCTTTCTCATACACCATGTTGGTGCGATCAAATTCAGCCAACTCAAAATCCGGCGTCAATTGAATGGCATAGGTGGGACACGCTTCCTCGCAAAGCCCGCACATGATGCAACGCGAAAAGTTGATACGAAAAAATTCTGGATACCAACGACCATCTGTTTCTTTTTCGGTTTTCTGCAAGGCGATGCAATCGACAGGACACGCGACCGCGCATAAATTGCAGGCAACGCATCGCTCTTCGCCGTCCGGATCACGCGTCAGTACAATACGACCGCGGTATCTGGGCGCCAGATAGGGCATTTCTTCTGGGTATTGAACCGTTTCGCTGCGCATGCCGAAAAGGCGCCGAAATCCGGGCGTGTGCTGCAAGATGGTCCAGATCGTTCGGAATTGGCTAATCATGATTCTTGCACCCCTAACCCGTCCACAACATCCACGCACCCGTCCCGAGTACATTAACGAGAGACAACGGCAACAGAATTTTCCACCCCAACGACATCAGTTGGTCGTACCTCGGTCTCGG
>JAPKCZ010000787.1 GCA_028822745.1 Kiritimatiellia bacterium
TCAGGCGCACGCCCATACTGCTGGGAATCACCAAACCATATTTTGCATTTTTACGAAGTGTAATCGACATCAAGGCTCCAATTATTTCTTTTCAGGTAACGGTCGGAACCGCCTCCGGAACGCGACACGTTTTAATCTATTTAAATATTTCAAAGGATACGACCCTGAAAGCGCTCGGCTCACAGCGTGTGGTTACGCCTGACCTCCACACCGTCACTCGAGGTCCGAATCAATTCCAATTTTTGGCCATGCATGATTTCGTCACGAATGTCGTCCTCAAGTGTTTCAAAAGTCACCTTCCTATCGAGCACTTTAATGATGTGGAAGCCCGACGTTGTCGAGATCACATCCGATACGCCGTCGACAGGGGTCGAAAACATGGCCTTATCCAAAGCGCTTTTCCCGCCCTTGCCCAACCAGCCCAAATCACCGCCGCGATCGGCGCGCTGGCCAGTACTATGAACACGCGCCTGTGCAGCGAATTCGGCACCCTCCAGAATACGCTCGCGAATGCCGGCCACTCTATCGCGAACCTCCTCGGCCGCGGTAGCGTCAGCCCAATCCGCAACACCAATCATGATATGCCGCACGTGGGCGCGATGAAAAGTCTCAGGCGATTTTTTATACGCGGCCTCCATGGCCACATCGCTGAATGTCTGTTTCACCAAGGCCTCAACAGCCAAATCCATACGCAACATTTCCAGACGAAGCGCACGAGAGACATTACTCTCACGAAGGAAGGATTCAAACGACGTGCCGGCATTCTCTTTCTCGGCCTCGAAAGCCGCCTTTTCTTCGGCATAACGCTGTTCGGCCTGATTGGTATCCACAGATAAAGACGCCGCACGAAGGCGCCCGTCGAGGAGCTGCGACTGAACCATGAAATCGAGAAGCCGGTATTTGCTAAAATCCGGTGCGTCCTTAAGAGTAGCGCTACCCATCGTCTTCTTGAGAAAGGCCTTAAACTCAGGAATCGTAACGATGCGATCGCCAACCACGGCCGCTGCATTCGTTGGCGTAAAAAGCGTACCGATGGCACGCTCGACGGCAATATCGAGTCCCTGCATGGGGTGGCCACGCCATACGACGCGACCGCCCTTCACGACAAAGGCTGTCGGCAAACGCTCGACGCCGTAATCGCCACCCGTACGCGACCCAACCCCCACAGGGTAATCCATGGGTGTTTCAAGCATGAAGGACGAGACGACGGTCGGTGCTTCTTCCGTCAAACCGACGACACTCACACCACGCGTCTTTAGATCCGCATGAAGTTTATTGAGATGCGGAATACTATAGCGACAGGGTCCGCACCAGGTCGCCCAGAATTCAACAACAGACACGTCGTTGCTGCCGCGTTTAAGCGCAACAGGCGCATCGGTATTAAACCATTTTAGGGCATCAATATCGGGTGCCTTCTGGCCCACCTCCAATTGTGCGCGGCAGGGCACTGAGCCACACAGGGCAGCCCCAATGAGCAAGTAAACGATTTTCTGTTTTTGTGTCACATAAT
>JAPKCZ010000100.1 GCA_028822745.1 Kiritimatiellia bacterium
CATGAACAAAAGCCTCACAGGACCCGCTTGTGCAGCGCTTCATCTGGCTGTAGAGTGCGTGCCACATGAAAGCCAACGCTCAACCTAATGTCCTGCTGATCCTGGCCGATGATCTCGGCTATGGCGACGTGGGGGCCAACAATCCTGACTCGAAGATACCGACCCCGCACTTGGATCGGATGGCTGCCAGTGGCATGCGCTTTACCGATGCACATGCCAGCGCAGCCCAATGCTCACCTACCCGCTACAGCGTGATGACGGGCCGCTACCCATGGCGTACCCGCCTGCAGACCGCTGTCCTGCCACACTTTGACGAGCCACTGATAGAACAGGGGCGCGAGACATTGGCCACGATGTTCAGGGCGCAAGGATATGCCACCGCGGGAATCGGCAAATGGCACCTAGGCCTCGGCTGGCAGGCCAAGGCCGGGCAGACCTTCGACCCTCACTCGTGGGCTGCGGAACAGCACCACGCGATCGACTTCACGAAGCCTTTGAGCGACTCACCGGTCGACCATGGGTTCGACTACTATTTTGGACTGAATGCATCCAACAACATGCTGCCATACTGCTTCATCGAGAATGACCGAGTCTTCATGGCGCCGGAAGGCACGAAGCATCCCGTGTTTGATACGGAGGCAAGCGGCATGCCGGTGTCTGCCGACTACGCGTCCCAGAACCTGGATCAGCTCCTGCTCGGCAAGGCGGTGGGCTGGCTCGACGATCACCTCGGGGCCAACCCGGATCAGCCCTTCTTCCTCTACTTCCCCAGCTCGGCTATTCACCGGCCTTGCCTGCCGATAGACGAATTCGTCGGCCGCAGTGATGCCGGACTGCGCGGGGACAAGGTCGCGGAGCTGGACGATGTGGTCGGCAAGCTGATCGCCGCGCTTGAGCAGCATGGCGTCGCCGACAACACCATCGTTATTTTCACCAGCGACAATGGCGCGCTGCCCGGCGATCTCGAACCCGCGATTCAGACGCTCGCTGACAACGACTACGGCGCTCGGTGGAAGCCGGAACAACTGCTGGAGCAGAAGGACGACGTCCAGGAGAAGGGGCTGAACGAGCGATGGCTCACCTACGACCATCGCAGTTGCGGCCCACATCTGGGCTACAAAGGCAATGTCTACGATGGCGGCCATCGCGTGCCCTTCATCGTGCGCTGGCCGGGCACGGTGGCGCAGGGCACAGTGACAGACGAGACAATATGCCTGACCGACTTCATGGCCACTTTCGCGGCCATGTTCCAGATCGATCTGCCGGATGACGCGGCGGAAGATAGCTGCAACCTGCTGCCGCTCCTCCGTGGCGACACATTGGCGCGGCCCGTACGCGAAATGACCATCTGCCAATCGTGGCACGGCATCAAGTGCATATACCAGGATGCGTGGAAACTGATTGTCGGCAACGCCACAGACGGCATCCACTACGAACGGCCCGATTGCCCTCCCCTACAGCTCTACAACATGGCAGAAGACGTCGGCGAGTCCACCAATCTCTGCGATCAGCATCCAGAGGTCGTCAAGCGACTGACCGATCTGCTCGAGAAGTACTCCCGCGACGAACGCAGCGTGCCGCCAGTGCGCTTTGCGTAGACGCATCGCCAGCAGGAAGGCGCGTCCGCGTTTAGCGGAGGGGGTTTCTGTTGATGATTCGTGAGCTTGGATTCCGTTGAGCAGGCGCTATTTGTTGCGTATGTCATGTGAACAAAGCGGCGTCGCCGGGCTCGTTCCTCGCCCTCTGCCGCCGCACTCCAAATTTCGATTTCTCTTCAGTTCTCCACGCACCGTTTGGGCTCTCCGTTTTGGGGAGTCGCCCATTTGGAGTGCGGTGGCAGAGTCCGAAGCGAGCTTGCGAGTGTAGGACGTCGACACCGCTTTTGCGTCGTGCTGGCCTCAAGCTTATCTCAGGGCGATTCACGGGGTCTCAGCCTCTCTGCCACCTTTGCAGGATCGGTCGAGGGGGCCTGGCAGGCGAAATTGGTGCAGATGTATGCGGTAGCCTTCTTGTCCACGGCTTTGTGATCACGTGTAAAGGGGGCCAGCCGGGCAAGGGTTTTGGCATTGGCAGCGGTCTTCAAGTGCAGGTAGATATTCTGCCTGCCAACGGCCTGGAAAGGTTGCAACATGGCCGCTGCGTCTTTGGCGTCGCCGGGACTGACAAGCACGACCTCGAAACTTGTTCCACGCTGCTCTTCCATGGCCATGGTGGATACGGTTCGCCGGTCGATTCCACCTGGCAGGCTCAAGACAAACAGGGACTCCAACGCCAGGCGTTCTTCCTCGTATTTCCCTATGCCGGTGTAACGGGCAAGCCGCGTAAGTACCAGCAGGGCCACAGCGTTTCCTGACGGGATCGCCGTATCACTGAACTGGGCCGGGGTGAACAGGAGCTGCTCCGCGTGCTTCGACACCATGTTGAATCCACCGTCGTCGCTCTTGAAATCAGCGATCACACGATCCATCAGGGAACAGGCATGATCGAGATACTGAATGTCCTGCGTGCATCGATAAAGTTCTATGGCGCCCCAGGCCAGAAATGCATGATCAGAAAGCAAGCCGGGAATGGCCGCATCCCCGTCCCGCCAGCGGTGCAGTAAACGCCGATCCCGGTAGAGCTTCGCGGCGATAAACGAATAGGCCTTTTTTGCAGCCTCGATCAGTTCGATGTCTGCGAGCAGCCTTCCCGATTCGGCCATGGATGCAATCATGAGTCCGTTCCAATCGGTCAGCACCTTGTCGTCCAGTAGCGGGCGCGGCCGTTTTTCCCGGATCTTAAACAGGCGCTTGCGGATCGTCTCCATCCGGGTCGTTTGTTCAGGGGTGAACTCGGCCAGCGCCTGCCGCCCCTCGGGCAGGATTCGTAGAATGTTATTTGGCTGCCGCTCGTCGTTGGTACTGTCGATCCAGTTGCCTTCTTTTTCAATGGCGAAGACGGACGAGAACAGATCCAGTTCATCTGGAGACAGGTGCTTCTGCAGTTCGTCATACGTCCACAGATAAAAAAACCCCTCTTCGCCTTCGCTGTCCGCATCTTCCGCAGAATAGAAGGCGCCCTCGGGTGATGTCATGTCGCGCAACACGTAGCGATACACATTTTCGGCCATGCTGCGTATTTCCCTGTCGCCGGTCAGGGCGTAGTAGCGAGCTGCGGACAGTGCGATCTGTGCCTGATTGTAGAGCATCTTCTCGAAGTGGGGCACGAACCACACGCCGTCTACAGTGTAGCGGTGGATCCCAAACCCGATATGGTCGTAAATGCCGCCGTAACGTATGTTGTCCAGCGTCACCTTAACCGCGGCCATGGCGGCTGAGTCGCCGGTTCGTCGTGCATGCTCCAGCATATAGAGCAACTGGTGTGAGTTAGGAAACTTCATTCCGCTTCCTGTTCCGCCAAAAACCGGATCCACGATGCTGGCCATGATGGCGCAGGTCTCATCCAAGTCGACCTCGATCTCGCCCGGAGGGGGCAGCACGATGGGGCGGCGCGGTTCCAGCAGGCGCTCGACCCGGGCGACGGCCTGGTTAACAGTGCTACTGCCGTCGCGGACCTGCTGAGAGAGCCGCGGCAGAAGGGTCGTCAATCCTTCGATTCCGTATTTGCGATGTTTCGGGATAAACGTGCCGGCGAAATAGGGTGTGCCATCAGGCGTCATGATAACCGTAAGCGGCCACCCGTTGCTGCCGCTCAGGGCGCTGGCGATACGCATGTAGACGGCATCCACATCGGGGCGTTCCTCCCGGTCGACCTTAATGCTTACAAAGAGGCGGTTCAGCAGTGCACCGATCTCCTCGTCCTCAAAGCATTCTTCCTCCATGACGTGACACCAGTGACAGGTGGCATAGCCGATGGAAAGAAAGATAGGCTTCCCTTCCTTCTTGGCCTTGGCGAATGCTTCATGTCCCCAGGGGAACCAGTCCACTGGGTTGTGTGCGTGTTGCAGCAGGTAGGGGCTCTTCTGGTTGGCCAGTCGATTGGTGCGGCTGTGACTGACATGGGATTCAGCCAACCCCATGAGCGGTATGGCAAGACAAGCACACAGCAGCAGCTTTCCTGGCAGAAATATCATTCGTCTCCTTATCTGTTTAACGGCCAATCGTACTCGGTCCATCGAGCAGCTCCCTCTTTGGGTTCGTGAGACGCTTATTACGACTGGCGAAACGGTAGAAAGGATGGACCGCGGCGTCAAGGTTGTTGTCCATTGCAGCGACCCCGCCGCACGATTTTTTCATGTGGAGGCATTTCGGTCAATGATATCGGTGTTGGGCTTTTGTGCTAAACCTTTTGCCCCGCATGTGCTCTCCTATCGTGGATGAAAAGTATTCAAACATCTCCACGTCGGGGCACAGTGAGCGATAAGACAAAAAGCGAATCCCTATCGATGACCGCCCGTGGTACGCTTCGGTGAAGGACTTCGTCAACGTCGAACGCCCCAATGTGCGAATGCTTACGCTGAAGTGGATATACCTGACGATTGTCCGCGACGGGAAGCCGGATTTGTGGCCCATCCGCGGATGCTACGGCGGAAACGTTTGGGCGAGAACCGGTCTAAGCGGCGCCGGCTACTTCGCCATCGGCATGGGCGGTGTTACACGCCCGCAACAGGCCGCCGGTCAGCCCTGCGACACGGCAAGCCACTATCCGCATCTGGCCGTATGTGCCTTCGTCAATTGGCAGGTGGATGTGGGAGCGACAAATCCGGCCGACGTGCTGCCGCTGTGCTACCGTGATTCCTTGCGAAGCTTTTACGCCTGGCGAAACCGATGGCAAGACGAAAACGACACCGTCATCTCCGTTCTGCTCGAACCGTGCGAAGGCTACGGCGGATATCGGCCGACCCAGCCGGATCGGTCGCTGTACGTGAACACCCATGGCAAGCACCTTCAATGGGGTGTTGCCGCCACGGGGAAGCCCAGGCACTGGTGGGCATCGCCCTCAGGAAGAACCAGCTCGCTGACGATGTCCGACGGAACGTGCGTCGCCGTGGACTTCACCGGCGCCAGCGGGGCCGACGTGATGCTGGTAACCACCGGAAAAGCCGACGGAACCACCGTCAGGATCGACGGCACGTCCCTGACCTTCTACTTCCCCACCGCAGAGGAATCGCCGGGCCAGCTCTTGAAGTCGCAGACCGGCGCATCCGCGTAGATGCAGGCAACACGGCTAGGGTGGCGGGCGGCCCAGTTGAAGACATACAGGCCACCGCGGCTAAAGCCTTGCAGCACGGTCTTGCTGCCGAGCTCGTAGTGCTCGCAGACGAAGTCGTAGTACAATTCCATTGCATCGAGTGAGACAGGTGCGCCGAAGAGGCCGCCGATTCCGATGTAGCCCACATGCAGGCCTTTCTCGAGCAGGGCAATGTCAGCCTGGGGAGCAATGCCGAAAAACTCCGTGCGCCAGATCCAGGGATTGCCCTTCAGCGGTGTTTTGGGAATCACCAGCAGCGCTCCCCGGCCACCCACGTTGAAACTGTGTTGCTCGTAACCGTTCCATTGGCCCTTCTGGACCCCGGGAGCTTTGGCAGAGGCGATCTGCGTGGCGCTCAGCGAGCAGAGCGTTGTCAGAAGCAGGATCGTATGCCAACTGGGGTCACGTCTTCACTTTTCACATTGAACCATGAGCTGCTGCCGTTTTTTCAGCAGGCCGCGGTCCTTCGCCGCCCTGTCCTCGAACCTCTTGATCGCCATCGCCACGGCGGTGTAGTCCATGCCTGCGGCAGCGCAGCCTATTTCTTTTAACGTCATGCCTGTATAGCGACGCGCGGCCCAAAGAAGGAGTGGGCGTGCCCAATCACCCCGCCGAGACATGAAGTCCTCCACTTTCTCTTCGCGAAGAGCTTCCACAATTTGAGTGAGATCAGCAAAGCCAATCTGCCGACGCAGTTCCCGCATCCGGTTGACTTCTCGCCCTCCTTTGGCTATCTGCCGTATTTGGGTTCCAAACTCCTCTGTACCGAGCGCGAAGCCCTCGGCGACTTTCTCCTTAAACTCGGGGTCAACTCCCTTGGCAACGCGTTGCGGGACGTCCCTGCGATATCTTTGAGTACGTTGATCTGCCTTGCGACTCGCACGTCGTAGAAGCTCCTTTGTTTCCAGCCAGGGAGGTGCTTTGGCGTAGCCAGTATACGCTGGGTATGAACTCCAAGGGTACTGCCGTAGTGCTGAAAGTCGCCGCGTGACGGTTTCCTGTCGAGGCACCGCCAGCCCCATTGACTCGGCCTGTTTCGACCTTTTATCAAGCCCATGGGCTTTGCGCATAACTGGATTGAGGTGCACGTAGAGGCTCAGTTCGTATGCCCATGCACTGTTCTGCACCGGAACGCTCTTGAAGCGCCCCTGCATCAGCGGTCCTACCCGCGAATTGCGCCGATTGTACCATACGGCATAGCTTACATTCAGCCACTGCATGGCCTTGCTTAGATTTGCTTCTGGAGTTTGCGCGATGAGGTGATAGTGAGTGCGAAGTTGCACAAAGGCGTGGATCACGATCCGGTAGCGTTCAGTCGCCTCCCGCAGCAAGTCCTGAAAGTGGAGGTACTCCCAGTTTTCACCAAATACCTGACGTCGCTCGATACCCCGAGCGGTCACGTGATACCACCCGTCCGAAACATCAATTCGCACTGGCCTTGCCATCCCGAGACCCTTGCCCACGATCCAGTATGAAGTCAATGTGAAATGTGAAGACGTGACCCCAGTTCGCATAGTCGGGGCAGTATCAAAAGGCGAGCGATCAATATCGCCAGCCCGCCGGGCGAATGCGTGCCGGGATGGTGCTCAGCAAATAAACGGGGCATGCAACCCCGGACGTTCTGTCGAACCAACAACTACTCGAACTTGAAAACCGTCGTGTCATCGAGTTCTGACGAGAGCGTCGTAAAGCTTGCCGTGCTGCCCCAGGTCTCGGCGACCGAGTTGCTGGCGAAGTAGCGA
>JAPKCZ010000101.1 GCA_028822745.1 Kiritimatiellia bacterium
CGTCTGGGCATGAGCTTGCTCGTGATAGGTAGGCGACGGCGCGCCATCAAGGTCTTTAAGGAAATGTTCTCCGGCGAAGGGAACTACCGCCCGAGTGAAATTCTGCGCGCCGCGAATGAGTTGGTCGTCGCCGAGGACTACGAGATCTCGCTAGAGGGTTTCGAAAAGGTGCTCACCCAGGCAACCGCTGACCAACGCAGTCTGGTTGAGCCGGCCTTGTTGGGCAAGGGACGCTGCCTGCTTGCCATGGAGCGCCACCTTGATGGCGTTGCTGCCCTCGAAGAAATCTTCGTCAAATATCCAAAAACAGGTCGAACGGTCGAAATTGCCATGCTGCTGAGCGGCGGCTACGCTGAGGTGGCCAACAAGGAAGCCGACGCCGACAAGCGCTTCGAACTGTTTAACAAGGCCGTCGACGCCATGAACCTTGTTCGGAGATACCTCAATTCACCCGCAGGACGCGCGATGTCGGATGTCGGCGTTGGCCGTATCTACGAATTGAAATCCGCCGCCGCCGACACGTATGGCAAACCGGAGAAGGCCAAGAAGTACATGGGTGAAGCCATCGGAATCTATCTGCTGCTTGTGGAAACCGGCAATGCATCCGACGTTACCGTTCGGCCCCATCTGGATGATAGTTTCGAGCGTTGCGTCGATCTCTTGATTGCGGGTGAGCACTGGGAAGATGCGCACGACATTGCGAATCGCTATCTGGAACTCTATCCCTCGGGACAATATAAGCTCAATATTCGTAAATGGCGCACGATTGCCAAATCGAAGTCGGCCAGTTCTGGAACGAGTACACCCGACAGTGCGCCTGAAGAGAAGGCGCCCGCTGAAAGCGAGGGTGGTGCCGCGACGAACAGTGCTGCGCCTGCCAATGCTGATGTTGGTGCTGGCGACGCCGGTTGAGTTAACACAATTGATTTGATGAAAGGGAAACGCGAATGAAAAACAAAGCAATTTTTGCGGCAGGTCTTATGGTGGCGTTCGCGCTGCTGACGCCCGAGGACGTGCAGGCGCAAGCTTCTGGATACCTCGTCATGAACGATTCGGCAGGAACCCAGGTTCGCGGAAAAATCATATGGCGTGGCGGCTCGCGTGCCTACGAGGTTCGGGATCCAAACAATGCGTCGATTTCGCGTAGTGTCCCTTTTGATCGGGTACGCAGTGTTCATGTCAAAAAGCCTGCGGGCTTGGATGTTGGCGTGAAGGCCGTCTCCGGCGGTAGTTTTTCGGGTGCCCATATCGCCAAGCTTGAAGCGATCGTGAAAGCGTATGGGATGCTTGGGCACGACCTGACGGCTGGCGCCGCTCTGGCGCGGGCCTATGTCGAAACAGGGCAGGGCCCCAAAACAGAGGACCTTTATCGGCGTCTGAAAAGCTCGCGCAAAGCTGGCGATTTACCCGGTGGCTTGGTCGGCGCTTATTGGGATGCACTCCTCAAGGCCGGTAAAAGCTCTGTGCTTAACCGCGAAATCGACATTATTCTTCGTACAGGCGCACGCAGCGCGGTGGCCGTGGCCTATGTGCTTAAGGGCGATATCAAAAAACAGGATGGTAAGTTTGAAGACGCGCTGATTGACGGCTACTTGCGTACTGTGGTTCTATATCGCGATATTAAAGACGTTCAGCCTGAAGCGTTATACAAAGCGCACAGTTGTTTTCAGGAGCTGAACCAGGTGACACACGCGGAGACGATGCGCAAAAGGCTGATGGAGGCATATCCAACCAGTTCTTATGCAAAAGATCTTAAAGCCGGAAAATAGTTTTCGAAAATTAACGGATATATACCTAGAGGAGAGATTAGATGAAGAAGCCGGGCCTTTTAGCAGTTATGGTTTTGGGAATGTTGGTAGCAGTGGCGTTGATGCCTGCGATGGCACAGGACGTGGTCGCCGACGGGGCTGTTCCGGCCGCCGCAGAGCCCGAGGCAACCGCTGGATCGGGTAGTTTCTTTAGCGTTGTGGCTGGATCCGGGTTGCTTGGCGGATTTCTGTGGCTGACTATTTTCGGAGCAGCAGCAGCCGGTGTCTACTTTGCTGTGGATTGCGGCATTACCGTGCGTTCAAGCCGGATTATGCCGGAAATTCTCGTCAGCAACGTGAATGAGTCCATGGCCGAAGGCGATGTACTCAAAGCGCTGCAGTACTGTGAAAACGAACCCGGGCCACTGGCGAACGTGCTTACGGCGGGCTTCAGTCAGGTCGAAGAAGGCTTTGACGTCATTCAAGAAGCTGTCGCGACGTCTGCCGATCTCGAGACGGAACGCATCATGCAGAAGTTGACCTGGCTCGCCGTGGTTGGCAACCTGGCACCGATGCTTGGTCTGTTGGGAACTGTGCAAGGCATGATTCTGGCCTTCTCAAACCTCGCTGGTGGAACACCGGACGTTGGTTTGCTTGCCATGAACATCTCGCAAGCCCTGTACACGACGGCTGCTGGTCTGGTGATTGCCGTTCCTTGTGTCGCCGCTTTCTATGCCTTCCGCAACACAGCCAGCACCATCGTGCTGAAGATGGAAGCCATGACGATGGAATTGATTAAAGATCTGCGTAACGTTGAAGTCATCGAAGACTAAGCTGAGCACGCTATTTCTCAGGGCGTCGTTTTAAGCGCCGCCCTGAACCATTTAACGGAGAGACACCATGGCCAAGGGGCGCGACCGGAGCAGAAATTCAAAGGATGGCACTTTGGATATGACGCCGATGATCGATATTGTCTTTCAGTTGATCATTTTCTTCATCGTCACACTTACGATTACCAAGGAAGTCAATCCTGAGATCGAGCTTGCTGACGCTCCTGCCGCCCCGGAAGTAGACTTCGCCGATACGACCCTGACCGTTGAGGTGAGCAAGCGCGGGCACATCTCGATACACGGCGCCCAGTTGTCTAGGGCAAAGTTGCGCATCGTCGCTCAGCGTCGCTACAATATTTACGGCGAATATCCGGTCGTGATTCGAGCGGACTACCGAGCACGCCACAAAGCCGTGCGCGAAGTGATGGATACCGTGTCCGAAATTGGGCTCTGGAAAATCAGCTTCGTCGCGATCAAAGAAAAGAAAACGTAGGCGATTAGGCCAGATTTAGGTTTGCGATTATGAAAAGTAAAAAGCGAAAAAATCGCAACCGCGAAGACCCAGCTCTTGAAATGACGCCCATGATTGACGTTGTTTTCCAATTGCTGATTTTCTTCATTGTCACGCTCAAGACACAAGACCTTCTGGCGCAATTGGATGTTCAGCGCCCCGCTCCCGACCCGTCTAGCGTGGAATCACAGGTCGACGACCTTTTGACGCTTCTCATCTACGATCCGGCAACGCAGGGCGGCGGCGAAGGTGTTGCCATGAATGGCGTGAAAATGAGCATGGATCGGCTGGATACCAAATTGGGTCGCGTGACGAAGTTCAGCAACACCATGTCGGTCGTGATTAAATGCACGGGTGCCTCACAGCAGGGGACGCTGGTCAAAGTTCTGAATCTCTGTTCGAAATACGAAATGAAAAACCTTTCTGTTTTCAGCATGTAGTCATGGCTGGCCAGGGGGTTGAACACAGCGTTTACGGCTCGGCATCGTCGACCCTAATAAAGACGCGGGGCGTATCGTCTATACCCATGAGAGCAGGTCAGTGTCGCGGCCGCCAGATTCTTAACATGAGGCCGTTTCAGGAGAACGTTTATGAGTGAAGATCCGAATATCGATGATGGTGTCGAGTACGTCGAAGAGGTGCACTACGGACGTAGTCTCGTCGACATGTTTGATAAAATGACCCTCAAAGAGTGGTGGCAGCGTGTCAAACACGGGCTGAAAGAACCCAAAGACACCGGCGAATACAAGTGGGCCAAAGGTCAGATTTCCCGTGTTTCGGCCCCTGTTGCCGCCGTGCTTCTCCCCCTATTGATTCTTTTCCTGTTGGTGCTGATGGCATTCCAGCCCCCCGAGCAGCGCACCTCCGAAGTAACCATTATTGATCCGGAACCTATCGAGGAACTTGAAGAAATCGAGGAAATCGAAGAGATCGTTGAGGACATGCCAGAACCTGAAGAGGTCGAAGTGACCGACGAAGCCGCCGTCGCGGACAATAACATCACCGCCCCAGATGCTCCCTTCAGTCCACAGCCGACCGAGCTCGATTCGGTGGCCATCGTGAAGAGCCCCGTCATTTTTCAAGGCATGATTGGCAGCCGCAATCCCGGTTCGCGTGGAAGCCTGCTGGGCAAGCATGGAGGCAATGGGCAAACGGAATCGGCCGTAATGCGCGCCCTGCGTTGGCTTAAGAAAAATCAGAATAAAGATGGCTCGTGGCCAAAGACAAAGCCGGCTTCGACTTCGTTGGCGCTGCTAACCTTCCTGGCGCACGGCGAAACCCCTGCCTCGGAAGAGTTTGGTTATACCGTCGAGTCGGCCATTCGTTTTCTTGTGAACTCGCTGACTGACGCCGGATTTGCCGGACGTGATGGACATGACTATACGCATCCTATTGGTGCTTATGCGTTGTCGGAAGCGTATGCGATGACGAAAGTGCCCATGGTCAAGTATGCCGCCGAAAAGGCTGTGGCACGCGTTGTCAATGGTCAGAATCCAAGCGGCGGCTTTAACTACAACTTGAAGCCAGTGGAACGCGACGATACCTCGTACATGGGCTGGTGTGTGCAGGCGTTGAAAGCCGGCTATCTGGCGAAGCTGGATGTGCCTGGACTTGAAGAAGCAAAAAATAAGTCCATCGACGGGTTTCGTAAGAATTACGGCCAGGGCTCCGAGTATGCGGGTGGCTTTGGTTACACCGGCCCGTCAAGCACGCATGGCCTGACCGGTGTGGGTGTGTTGTGTATGCAGTTGCTGGGCGAGGCCAAATCCAAAGAAGCTCTAGGTGGCCTGAAAACACTTGAAGGAACGACGTTTAACTGGGACCCAGAGGGCGGCGGCGTTCATAATAAGAACTATTATTGGTACTACATCACGCAGGCGAAATTCCACGCGGGTGGCGACACCTGGAATAATTGGAACCGCCTGTTTTCACCCGTGCTTGTGAAGAACCAGACCGTGATTCCCAAAGCGAAAAGCGGTTACGTCGACCACAAAGGTGTGCCCAAGGACATTGGTTGGTGGGATATGACGACGAAGCTCTCCGGGCATACCGATGGCCCGGTTATGAACACATGCCTTGCCGCGTTGCAGTTGCAGGTGTACTACCGATATCTGCCAACCTTTATGACGCCTACCGAGGCGGATCTCGCCAAAGAGGACTTCGCTGAAGACGATGGCGAAATCGAAATCGACGTCTTTAACTAGAGCGATCATCGCACCTGCCGCTGTCGCGCTGAAATGCACAGCAGTGGTGTTCGCCTTGCGCTGTGATCATGCAGGTCGTATTCTGACCGCATGACTACCCAGATTCGAGTCCTTCCTGACCACGTTGCCAACAAGATCGCCGCCGGCGAAGTTGTTGAACGCCCCGCGTCCGTACTGAAGGAGCTGCTCGAAAACGCCATGGATGCTGGCGCAACGCAACTCGACGTCGATGTTGTTGCTGGAGGGCGAAAATATCTCAGCGTTTCCGATAACGGCCGCGGCATGTCCCGCGACGATGCGTTGCTCTGCCTGGAGCGCCATGCCACCAGTAAAATTCGCGATGTAGATGACATTGAAGCGATCGCAACCCTCGGGTTTCGTGGCGAAGCACTGGCGGCCATCGCGTCGGTGTCGCGTTTCCGTTTGGTGACGCATAACAGCGACAGCGACGTGGGCACAGAGCTGAGCGTGGTCGCCGGAAAAATTCAAGATGTGCGTGATGTGGGGGCACCGCAGGGCACGCAGATCGAAGTGCGCGATCTTTTTTTCAACGTTCCGGCACGCCGAAAATTTCTGCGTACGCACGAAACCGAACTCACGCATGTGCGCAATACGTTCATGGTCCGAGCGCTCGCGGCACCTGAAGTGGGTATGAGTCTGACGGTCGACGGCCGTGAAATGTATCGCCTCGCCTCGGGCACGTCGGCAGACCGTATTCGCGACCTGTTCGGAGCGGATCATGTGCGTCATTTGGCGCCAATCAGTGGCGAGTTGGGCCCCATCCGGATGACCGGCTTCGTCAGTCGACCGGAATACAGCCGTGCCGACCGCCATGAACAGTATGTGTTTATCAATGGTAGGGCGACATCGGCGCCGATCGTTAATTATGCCATTCGCGAGGCCTATCGGCAGGTGCTCTCCAAAGAACGACATCCTTCGATTTTCTTGTACATCACGATGCCCGCAGACGCGCTGGATGTGAACGTGCATCCCACTAAGCGTGAAGTGCGCTTTCGCCAACCGAGCCTGGTGCGAGATGCACTCATCGGCGTCTTGCGCGACGCGCTGGGCAGTGGTCCGGCGGACGCATCCGAGGAGATGACGTCGGCGACGGCTCCGCCGGAGCCGGTCGCGCCCCGAGCGCGCCCCGTCCAAATGCGAATTGAAAACCTGGAACAGGCACCCACATTCAATTATCCGCGCATTCACAGCGAAGACCACGGTGTCGACACGCGTATTGCACCACAGGCGCAGCCTGTGTTTAGTTCGCGCGGCGAGACCTCGGAGCCCGTTTCGGGGTCCCCTTCGGGGTCCGGCGATACCGAAAACGGAACGTCGCCTTGGGGTTCGTGTCGGGTGGTGGGCATCGTCGGTGCGCGTTTTGTGGTTCTTGAAACCGAAGACGGTTATGTGTTGATGGATCCGCAGGCGGCGCACGAGCGTGTGCTTTATGAGCGTTTTATGAAGGAAGTTGCGGAGGGCAAGGTCTACGCGCAGAATCTGCTGATCCCCGACACCGTGGAGTTGCATCCCAAAGATGCGGCGCGCTTGCGCAAGTATGAAGACCTTCTGAAGCAGATCGGGTTTTGTATTTCCGAGTTCGGTGGTGACACCTTTGTTATCGATGCACTACC
>JAPKCZ010000102.1 GCA_028822745.1 Kiritimatiellia bacterium
GGCGCGCTTTGGAGGGGTGGACCGACGAGCCCTTGATGCCCTATTGTGCCGGACATGAATCAGCTTTTCGCATCCTGAACGATACCTTTGTCTCAACCGAAGACGGAACAGGTTTGGTGCATATTGCACCGGCTTTCGGTGAAGATGACTATCGTATCTGTCAGCGTGAAGGCGTGGCGATCGCGGATTACCTAGATGCCGAATGCAAGTTCACGGACGCCTGTCCGGAGTATGTTGGGCAATTCTGCAAGGACGCTGATAAAGCGATCATTCGCCGTCTCAAGGATGAGGGCAAACTCGTGCATCAGAGCACGATCATGCACAACTACCCCTTCTGTGAACGTACGGATACGCCACTGATTTATCGTGCCATCGATGCTTGGTATGTAAGCGTCGAAGCCATGCGCGACGATCTTGTGGCCAACAACGACCAGGTCCACTGGGTGCCCGGTTATGTGGGTGAAAAACGATTCGCAAACTGGCTGAAGGATGCGAAAGACTGGAACATCAGTCGCAATCGTTTCTGGGGCTCCTGCCTTCCGGTGTGGATCTCCGAAGATGGTTCGGACATGATCTGTGTTGGCTCCGTAGATGAACTCGAGTCGCTCTCGGGCGTGCGCGTTGACGATCTGCACAAACACACGGTCGACAAGGTGATCATCGAAAAAGAGGGTAAGGTATATCACCGAACGCCAGAGGTTCTGGATTGCTGGTTCGAGTCCGGCGCCATGCCGTACGCCCAGTGTCACTATCCTTTTGAAAACAAAGAGCGTTTCGAATCGCACTTCCCTGCTGACTTCATTGCCGAGGGGCTCGACCAGACGCGCGGTTGGTTTTACACCCTGCTGGTGTTGTCGACGGCGCTCTTCAAGCGCCCCGCGTATCGCAATGTGATCGTGAATGGGTTGATGCTGGCCGAAGACGGGCGCAAGATGAGCAAGCGCCTCAAGAACTATCCCGATCCGAACGATGTCATCGACCGCTATGGTGCAGATGCCTTGCGGCTCTACATGATCTATTCACCCGTCGTGCGTGCCGAAGAACTGCGCTTTTCAGAAAACGGGGTCATGCAGTTGATGCGCGACATTCTGATACCGCTCTGGAACGCCTACAGTTTCTTTGTGACCTACGCGAACATTGATCACTGGACGCCCGACCCCAAGCGTACCGTGAGCGATAACGTGCTCGATCGTTGGATTCGAAGCTCGCTCGAAACGCTCGTGCAGCGTGTGACGGAAGCGTTGGACGCCTATGATCTTCAGCGTGCCGTGCGACCCTTCGTCCATTTTATCGACGACTTGACCAATTGGTACATTCGCAGGAGTCGTCGCCGGTTCTGGAAATCGCAGGATGACCTCGATAAGGCGCAGGCCTATGACACGTTATACTATGTGTTGTTGCAGCTCAGCAAAGTGGCTGCGCCCTTCATTCCCTTCGTCAGTGACAAAATCTTTATGAACCTGCGTACAGATGACATGCCGACATCGGTGCACTTGTGTGACTTCCCGCAGGAGGATGCCGCGCATCGTGATCCGGAGCTGGAAGCCCAGATGACGGATATCATGACGGCCGTGCGTTTGGGGCGTCAGTTGCGGTCTGACAACGAGTTGAAAGTCCGGCAGCCGCTGGCGGTGATGCACGTTGTGTCTCGCGATGCAGGTGTGCGAGCGCACATTGAAGCGCTGAAGGATATCATGCTTGAGGAATTGAACGTGAAGGCTGTGGCGGTGGGCGAGCAGGATACATCGCTTGCCAGCTTGCGCGCCAAGGCTGACTTCAAGGCGCTGGGGCCGCGTTTTGGGCCACGCGTTAAGCAGGTCGCGAGTGCCATCACGACGCTGACCTCTGAACAGCTTGAACCTTTACTGGAGGGGCAAAGCGTCAGCATCACGCTGCAGGATGGGGAACGTGTCGAGCTGTTGGAGAGTGATTTTGTGATCGAGCGCTTGCCGCTTGAAGGCCTCGTTGTTGCGTCGGAAGGCAATATGATTGTTGGACTGGATACAGAGCTAACGCCTGCGTTGGAGTCTGAAGGCTTGGCGCGTGAGTTTGTGAACAAGGTTCAGAACATGCGCAAGACGGCCGATTTTGAGGTGACGCAGCGCATCCGAACGGTTTTTGTGGCAACGGACACACTCGCCGACGCGGTTACTAAATATGAATCCTATATTGGGACCGAGACGCTGGCGGTGACGACCGTGCGTGACGCTGCTGTAAGCGAAGGTACGGAGTGGGACCTCAATGGCCACGCGTGCACGATTCGCGTTGAGCCTGTCGAGGCGTAGTCCTGTTCTCGGTTATCCGCCAATTTCTGACATGGCGCGATCGGTTGCAAATTCGTCCTGGTCAAGACCGTGGCCCCATGGCTTTCGAAAAATCGCTTTTCGAATATGGGAATTCATGTCGGTCACGCTCTGGCCCTGTCGCAATGGCGTGCGAAGGTCGATTTCATCTGGGCGCAAGAGGCAAAGGCGCAATTTTCCGTCGGCGGTCAATCGTGCACGGTTACAGCTGGCGCAAAAAGGCGCCGTGACTGAGCTGATAAACCCCAAGGAACCTTTGGCGCCGTGCAGGGCGAAGACGCGTGCCTCGCCATCCAGTGTTCCGTTATTCTGCAATTCGAGAGGACCCAACGCAGCCGAAATGCGGTCGCGAAGTTCTTGCTCTGAGACGATGCGGTCTTGTTGAAACGAGTGAATGCCGCCGCCAAAGGGCATAAGTTCAATAAATCGAATCTGCCACGGTTTGTGTTGTGAGAGCTTCGCAAGTTCGATCACGTCCTCTTGGTCATTCCATCCACGTACAATGACAGCATTGATTTTGACCTGGAGGCCTGCTCGTTCTGCGGCTTCCAATCCGTTGAGGGCATCTTGCAGTCTGCCCCAGCGTGTGATGTCGCGGTAGCGGCCCGGATGCAGTGTGTCGATGCTGATGTTGACGCGCTGCACCCCCGCGTCACGCAATGGCGTCGCGAGATGGGCAAGTGTGATTCCATTTGTGGTGAGGGCTTGAAGCGCATCGGGAGCCGCATCTTGAACGTTCTTGATGAGTGTGGGTAAGGCCTTGAATAGCGTGGGTTCGCCGCCGGTATATCGAAACTTGTTAAACCCCAGCTTGGCGAAAATTTTGATCAGCGCTTCAAATTCGTCCAATTGAAGCATCTCGGGCTCAGGTTTGAAGGTCATGGATTCCGGCATGCAATAGACGCAACGTAAGTTGCAGACATCGGTCAGGGAAATGCGTAAATAGTTGATATTGCGGGAGTGCTGGTCTTTGAGACCGGGCGCTGACGGCGTGGCGAGTGTGCTGACAGGGTCGTCCGCGCGTCGATATCTCAGTGTTTCTATATGTGTCGTGATCACATTGCATATCCTAGGTAGGCCGTATAGAATAGGCAAGCGTGCTCGGCGTGGAAATGGCGTCATTGCTGATTAAGATCTGATTCTGTGCTCGCGTGAACAGATTAAACGATAGAGGCATTGAATATGAAAAAAACGAACGTCAAAGGATGCGTCGCTCTGATGGCGCTGAGCGCTGCTCTTATTCTGTGCGCCATGGGCTGTTCAAAAAAGGCACCCGTCGATTCTGCAGACGCGTCTTCCACGCCTAGTGCCGACGCGGTTCCCGAGACCTTTCCGATCACATCGACCAACGTAGTGGTGCAGGAAATTGAGATACCAAAGGTTTCGATGCAAAAGCGCGTTGAAGCGGATTTCAATCAGGATAAGTTGCAGGACATTGCCCTCGTTGAAGAAGACGCTTCCGGAAAGAGCACGGTGTCCATTTATCTGCGCACGCAAGACGGCTCATTGAAGCGCTCCTATTACAAGGCCGGCGGCATACGCATGACGGGTGAATTTAAAATCACGGCGCTCATGAGCATGGCCAAGCGCGAGTACACGGACTTGGTTGTTATGCAGCTGTTCAGTGATGGTAAAAAGGAGCGGGTCTTCTTTCGTACGCACGGGACCGAGTTCACCGAGGTTGAACGCACCGTTGTGAAATGAGGCACCTTGCCCTCCGCTTGTCCGGCCTTGTTTTTCGGCGCACTTCCGTATAGTGTTGCGTATCCTTCCTCAATGAAAGTTTAAGTGCCAATGCATATCGACGACATTTTTGAAAAGCATCCCACGACATTCTCGTTTGAGTTCTTTCCTCCCAAAACAGAGACCGGTGCTCAGCAGCTCTTTGAGACGATTCGCCAAATCGAAGCACTCTCCCCGGCGTTTGTTGACGTGACGTATGGGGCCGGCGGCGCGACGCGTGACCTCACGCACGATCTTGTGCTTCGTCTGCACAGTGAGTCTGATGTCGCGACGATTCCGCATCTCACCACGGTCTGTCAGCGCGAGGATGAAATTCGCGACATTCTCGAAACCTATGCACGCGCAGGAATTAATAACATTCTGGCACTGGGTGGCGATCCGCCGCGCAACAAGAGCGGTTGGGATCGCAGCCAGGACACGTTTCGCTATGCGACGAATCTTGTTGAATACATTAAGCGCTTCAATGCCGAAGGCGTTCATTCGGATTCGCGTGGATTCGGTATTGGCGTTGCCGCCTATCCGGAAGGGCACCCTGCCACACCGAATCGACTCAAGGAAATGGACTATT
The DNA here is from genome assembly GCA_028822745.1 of Kiritimatiellia bacterium. Taxonomy (GTDB): domain Bacteria; phylum Verrucomicrobiota; class Kiritimatiellia; order UBA8416; family JAIOPI01; genus JAPKCZ01. The sequence goes on from JAPKCZ010000102.1 coordinate 4,615, forward strand.
TGAAAAGCAAGGTCGATGCCGGGGCGGACTATATTGTAACGCAGCTCTTTTTCGATAACGGTGATTTTTATGATTTTCGCGAACGATGTGAATTTGCCGGAATCAACATACCGATCCTTGCCGGCCTGATGCCAATTACCTCGCTGGGTGGCATGATACGTATGGCAGATCTGGCTGGCGGCACACGCTATCCGGCTGCACTGTTGCGCGCCGTGGACCGTTGTGGTGACGACGACGATGCCGTCAAGCGCGTCGGCATACACTGGGCCACGCAGCAATGTCTTCAACTGCTGGAGCATGACGTGCGCGGCGTCCATTTTTACACGCTCAATCACTCCGATGCGACGCGCCAGATCTACGAAACGTTGGCCTTAACGCACATGACCTGATTGGCGTAGCCGTTCTAGCGCCGCCGGTCACGGTGACACGCGCGAAACCGGCGAAACCATTCAGGAGGTGAGCATGCGTGTGGCCGTGGACTCCGCGCAACTTCGGGAACTGTTGGGCCGGTTCGTGGATGTGTACTATGCGCAGCGTTTCGGGCCCGATCGAATGGCGACGGGCGAGGCTGTCGCGCTTGATGAGGCGCTCGATGCGCTTCAGGCAGCCTGGAAAGCTTCGAAAGCGAATTCGTAGGCGGCCGTGAAGACTCTTGCCATTCTGTGCCGGATTTCCTATTGAGTATTGCTCTGCTGTCACCAAGGAAGCTTTGGCGGACAATGTTTGATTTTTAAAAGGAGATTCACATGGGTAAAATTACGTTCATGGGCGCGGGTAGCACGGTTTTTGCTAAAAACATTCTGGGCGATGCGCTTTGCGTGCCTGAGTTGCAGAATTTCGAAATCGCGTTGTACGACATTGACGCGCAGCGGCTCAAAGAATCCCGTCGCATGATGACGGTGATTAATCGAAACGTCGCTGGTGGCAAAGCCAAGATCACGGCACATCATGGCGTGAAAGCTCGCCGTTCAGCGCTTCGGGGTGCTGATTTCGTTGTTAACGCGATTCAGGTCGGTGGCTACGAGCCATCGACGGTGATTGATTTCGAAATTCCGAAAAAGTACGGCTTACGTCAGACCATTGGCGACACGCTGGGGATTGGTGGCATTTTTCGAAACCTGCGCACGATCCCTGTGGTGATGGACTTCGTCCGTGATATGGAGGCGGTCTGTCCAGACGCGTTGCTGCTCAATTATACGAATCCGATGGCCGCGATTACGGGCGCTGTACTCGAGTCCAGTAGCATTCGAAGCGTGGGGCTGTGCCACTCGGTGCAGGCGTGTGTGCCGGGGTTGCTGCGCATGGTTGGCATGGATGAATATACGGATTCAGCGAAATGGAATATCGCGGGCATCAATCACCAGGCCTGGTTGCTCGATATCCAAGCCGATGGTAAGACGCTGTATCCGGAAATCAAGAAGCGGATTAAAGCGTCGATGCGTGACATTCAAAAAGAGGGGGCTGCCAACGTGGTCGCTCGCATTCAGAAACGAAAGCTCAAGCACCCGGGAAAGGTTCCAGAATGGCGCATCGCACATGACATGATCAGGCTCTCGGTGATGGACTATTTCGGTTATTACACGACGGAGTCCTCGGAGCATATGTCTGAATATGTACCTTGGTTCATCAAGCGTACGCATCCCGAGTTGATCGACGCATTCAATATTCCCCTCGACGAATATCCGCGTCGCTGCGTGAATCAGATCAGCGCGTGGAAAACGCGTAGTAAAGACCTGCTTAAAGACGCCAGCTTGGGTCACACGCGTACGCATGAATACGGGTCTTACATTATGGAGGCGATCGTGACCAACCGTCCGGCTCGCATTCATGGCAATGTATTGAATACGGGCCTCATCACCAATCTGCCGTCGCGGGCTTGCGTCGAAGTTGCGTGCCTCGTTGACCGTAACGGCGTCCAGCCGTGTCATGTTGGAGATTTGCCGGAACAATGTGCTGCGCTTAATCGCACCAATATCAATGTTCATCTGATGTCTATTGATGCCGTTCTCAAGGGCAGCAAGGAGCACGTCTATCAGGCTGCAGCGCTCGACCCGCACACGGCCGCGGAGTTAAGCTTGGATGAGATCCGCCGTTTATGTAATGATTTGATACGTGCGCACGGGGATATGATTCCCAAGCTTAGGTAGCGACATGGTTGAGGTCTCTCAATGGACGTATTGATAGGAATTCTTGTTGGGTTGGTCATCGCGCTTGTGGGCGTGTTGGCCTTCCGGCGTCGGAATGCTTCAGACGGTAAATCGACGCAAGTTCTTTCATCCATCGAAGAAATGCGTTCGGTTGGCG
>JAPKCZ010000103.1 GCA_028822745.1 Kiritimatiellia bacterium
ACATTCAAGATTTCGTCCACCTTTGCCGTCCATGTCACACTGCGCATACACGCACTCACCGCGTGCGGGTCCGCGTCTGCAGACAGTATCGCTTTCACGGCCTCCACAAAACCTTCGCTTGAACTGGCCGTTCGTACCGCCTGAGGCAACGATTCGGTATAAACAGACACTTCGGGCAACGCCGTTGAAACGACGGGACAACCCGCCGCTAGCATCTCACGTAACTTGATCGGATTTACGGCGCGGGTCAATTCATTCACAACAAAAGGAATGATGCCAACATCGAAATGCGCGATAGCAGCAGGCAGATCAGCAAAGGGCCTCGGGCCCAACACGTGAATATTTGACTGCGCCTTCAGCGCGGACACATCTACATCAGCGGGACCGATCAGTACAACATCTGCCTCCGGCAACGCCTTCGCCAACGCGATAATGAGATCCTGATCCACCCACTCAGATAGCAGGCCAAAAAAACCAACCACCGCGCCGCCACGATGCGGGAAAGGCGGCGTCTTTTTACCCTCCTGCAGAGCAGACGCGAAATGGTCGAAGCTAACGCCATGATTGATCAGGTGCACATTGGCGTGGTCCGCGCGACACAGATCGTACAAATCGCGTGATGTTGCAATCACCGTGTCCGCGTGTTGACGACAAGCCGCATCCATCTCTCGCATCAAGTCACGGTCGTACATGGCGAATTGATCCCAACGGTCGACGCAGTGATACACAGCGCGTCCGCGCCAGCTACGCATGACATCGGCCAACACAGGAACATAATTTATCAGGACAGGCGTCGCCAACGTCAGTCGCCAAGCCCAGAACCGAGTGACACAATGAAACAACATACCGTTCAGACGCCGAATAACGGCGTACTTTGGCAACGGAATCAGCAGAGGCGCAACCACCCAGAGCGCCCCGCTCGCGGACAGCATATCCTCCAAGCGCACACGTTCAGGAGGCCGTATGGACTGGCGCAGCTTACGCAGGATGCGTCCGCGATCGGCTCCGGAGCCTAGACTCGGACTGCGCATTCCTGCCCCAACGACCCACAGGACGCGATGGCCACGCCGCACAAGCTCCATAGCAATCTGGTGCTTGCTGGTCGGATTATCCGCCGCCGCCGTCCACGCGTTCGCCATGATCACAAAGTCCACCGTTTATGACTCCTCAGGCAGCGTCGCAATGCCACCACGACATCGCGGACATGCTGGCACCGGCGTGCACCGGTCACTGGCATCATCACGTTTGATAACCTGAAGCGCAAAAACGAAATCATGCAGCAGCACATGTTTGCGCGGAAGATGCATCTGCACATCGATGGGACCACACGTTTCAAGCACGGCAAGCAGATCCGCCGGCGAAAATTTCCGAAGCGCGCCATTTGGCGCCTCGGGTCCGAGGCGATGTGCGTTCAGCACGGAAGCGCGCGCGTCGCGGTCCACGTTTCCCGAGAGACAATACATCGCGTGCTTAAGGCCATATTCCCAAGCCGGAAAACGGCGGTTCGTTTCAATGACCGCAACGCCGCCGGGTTGTAGCACGCGAACCGTCTCGCGCACAGCGGCAGCCCAGTCGGGAACCATCTGAATAAGCCCCAACGAAATCACACCATCGAAAGTATTGTCAGAGAAAGGCAGTGCCTGAGCATCCCCTTGATGAAAACGCAACTGAGGATACCGCGACCGCGCTGTCGCCAATAGGTCATCGGAAAAATCAACGCCCTCGACAGCAAGACCGTTCTGCGCAAGAAGATCCGTGTAACGCCCTGTGTTGCTCCCGACGTCGAGACAACGCGTCTCGGATTGACCATTTGGAGTCAAGTGGGTGTGCACACCTTCGAGCAAGTGCGCGATGAAACGCTCCCTGTAGAGAAAGAATTGCCGGTCAGGGTATTGGGCATCCAGATGGTCTTGCGAAGAATCAGTCATAGGGTTGTGTTATGGATTACTGGGAGAAGGTCAACATTCAACCTAAAAGCGGCAATTGATTCACCACGAAGGACGCGAAACGCACGAAGGGAAAAAGAAAAACATAGGATTGCGTGAGTGCCTAACGGGTTTCCTCGCTAAGTATTCTGCACCATTTGAGCGAAGGACACATTGGGCGATGCGTAATGTTACCCGTATCCTACTCAACATCTTACTTCGTGTCCTTCGTGGTGCCAACTGCTCCTTTCAAGTTCAATGCTTTATTTGCACGGCATAGTAATTTACATTATGGGCTCAGAGACAGTAATTTCGTCCCAGATTAGCAGCAAACGAGCCCTTTTCGAGTCCATAAAACCATCGTGACTGAACCTGCACTCCACGTAGAACAGAATGACTGTGCGACGGGGCTCGACCCCGCCCTTAAGTCGACATGGGACGAACTACGCTTGTCGCTTCCAAGCACGCAGGCACTTTATTCCTTCGAATGGACGCAAAGCTGGTTTCATCAGTACGCCAATTCAGCGCCCTGGACGGGCGCAAGCCGCACCCTCGTCGTCCGTCGTGGCACGCAGCCAGTGGCCATCATCCCGTTTGCAATACGACAGCAGGCACGCCTGACGATTCTTTCGCTGGCAGGCTTTTACCAGCCACTGCGCACCTGGCTGTGCACGGAGAATGATGCCCACGCGGCAGGGATGGCTATGATGCAACACCTCAATAAGAGCGCGAACGATTGGGATCTGTGTCGAATGACACCCGTTGACTGCGCAACGCCTGCACGCGACGCATTCGTATCGGGTCTTCGCGCGGCGGCAAACGACACCTTGGATAGCCCCCTCGGGCGTACGATCGTGCATGCCGTCAAACCGGACCTCGAGGCATACCGCCAATCCAAAACGTTCAAACGCGTTCAAAGCTATGCGCGTAAATTCCTAAAACAGGCCGATGCGCGCGTCGAACATTTCAGCAACCCAACGGGCGAGAACGCCAAACGCATGCTGCGCGATCTGGGCGAGATCGAAGCGCGTTCCTGGTTGGCGCGCGACGGAGGCGACATGCGCTTCGCCACGCCGACAGATCACGCGTTCTGGATCGCGCACACAGAATCCCCTGAGCGCGAAAAGACACCGTTCAACGCGTGGATCGCGTATCTTGGGGACACCCCGATCGGGTTTCGCGTCGTGCTGAGTAGCGGCGACATCGACTACATGATCGCCAACCAGTACGACGATGCCCAGCGCGAGCTACGTCTGGGCTGGGTTTTGTACCTGTTTCACCTGCGCCACGCCATTTCGGAAAAAGTGCGCTTGATCGATCTCGCCCCGGGCGACCTGCATTATAAAGGGCGACTGGGAGGCGAAGAAGCCGAGATGCGAAAAAATCTGCTGATTTTCCCGGCGACGCTGAAGGGGCGCGTGCTGTACAACGCTATTCGCAGTGCGAACAGCGCGCGCGGCGTGCTTGAGAAGCAGGCCTGGAGCCGCACACTGGCGGCCAAAATTCCGCGCATTTAAGAGCTGACGTTACCCGAGCGTTTCAAACGCTGAACGAGCGAGCGCTCAAGACCAACGCGTTGCAACCCGCGCCGAAGCGCCCGCGTTATGGATGCGCAACGGGACACTCGCGCAAAGGTGCGCTCAAGCTTTGCACTTTTTCGAAGCACCATCAGCGAGTTGACGTGCACCGTGTCATTGCTCCACTGCGCCTTATAATCAGCGTCCCCTTCCCCGAAATCCAGATAGCGAGGCGGATCCTGCTTGTACAAGCACGCCAATGTCTTGAGGAACAGAATGGCCCCGGGTGAATGACGTGCAAAGCGTTGATCGTAACCCAGAAAACCGGCAATCAACGTTTCTCGTCCGCTATAGTACAAGGTGAACGCGACGGCGTTCTCACCGCAGGTCAGCAAAAAGGCGCGCACCATGCCGCGCGATGCCGCCGTCCGGTGATGCTCCAACGCGAAAGAATGCCCAAGCATGCGACCCTGCCAGGACTGAGCCATGAGCGCATCAATTTTTTCCGCGTAAGGCCCCCACTCCTCAGCCGTTCGGAATTCATGAACCTCACAGGTCGACCCAACGTCGCGTTCCAACGCACGTGTTTTGGATCGAAGACGGGAAAGGCTTTTCGTGGAACGTTGCGCAAGGCAGGCTTCGTAATCCGCCGGCATCACCATACGGCAGTGCGGCAAATCGCGTTCCAACACGTGCAATCGACACTGCGTAGAACGAGCCACGCTTTGCTCGATCAGCGCGAGGTGCCCAGACGCACAGACATGGTCGAACCAGATGGCGTCGACGCCAGGATGCTCATCCATGGCGGCATCCCAGACCGCTGCCAGCGCTTCAATATCAGCGTTCTTGGTAACAAGTTCGCCACCACACACTTTGAGAACATCAAACGTGCGGCCACCAACACGACGCCCCATGAGTCTGATATCAATCGCATACGGTCGCCGCATGAGAGGCAGTACGACAGAGCCATCGACGGCAAGCACGGTGGCCGTCGTCGTATCGTGGCTTGTCAGCAAGTCGAGCCATTCGATGCTCGAGGACATCAGCCCGATGGGGTCCTGGGCAGCACGCGTTTCATGCCAGAACCGCAGCACGGATTCGGGTACATCGTCTATTGCGTAAGATGAAATCATAAAAACGACATTTGCCTTTGTAGTACATTCCGTCAGAACGTGGTGTCTTGCGATGGTTCACTGTCTACCAAAACAGACCTAAGCAGAATACTCACATGGATGGGGATGATGAGGATTATTAGGACCAATCCGTGCCCGGTTCCTCGTTTGCCGTTCTACTTCGTACCCAGCACCCAGCACGGCTGTTCCCAACACGGCTGTTCCCAGCACCTCGAACGACGAACGATTAAGATCTATAAAACTTGAGCAAACATCACACCACGCGGCGTGTTCAACCACATCGGCGAAAGTTGTCCGAGGATGGCCTCCTCGACATACCCTCTCACCTGATGTTGCGGTGCAGTATCATGGATGCCAATAATGGAACCCTTTAAATGAGGGTAGTATTGCTTGAATTCCTGAACCCGTGTCTCAAGCCCAGAATCAAACCAACAAAAATCGATTTTTTGATCCGGTTCCCAATCCAGTGAACTTTGCAACTTCAACTCAACCGGCAACCCCTTGCAACGTTTCTTGGCTGCGTCGTGCAAAACCGGATCAACTTCGAACGTCACCAAACGCCCGTGCCCATTCTTTTTGAGGGCTTTACCGATTTCACGCGCCATCGTCCCGTTGTATGTCCCTGTTTCGACGACCAGCTCCGGTTGCAATGCCCTCACAAACGCGGCCACAAGCTCCACGACCTCTAGCTCTGTGGTTTCACAGTCTGCCGAATGCCAATGCTGTGGATTCGGGCAATGCTCTGAAGGTTCCGTAAATTTCGTTTCGCGCTTAGATCGCATTCTCACTCCTCATAATCGGGCCAATACTCTGTCAAAAATTTGTTCTCCAACACGCATCGCCGAATACACCGGGTTCAAATGCACCGGTGCAGGCTGGGCGTGGTCACCACGATCCTCCTCGATGAACGTCGTCATCGTCGCCCATTCCAGTCGATCATGGCGTTGCACGAAATTCACCAAGCCCTTCAACCGACGCTGGTTCTTTCGAATGGGCTGAATACGCTCAGCGCGTTTTCGGAAAAACTCTCCTGGATGTGTGAGAATACATGCACAGGCATACCCTGCTTGCTCCATTTTTACAAGGGCATCACACATTTCAGAAAGACCCATCGCCGAAATTTCCAGATGACGATACTCGCGATCCAAAAAAGGATAAGGGCTCTTGCAAGCATGTACAGGGACATCGATCGTGCCATCGCGCTCAGAAACGTCGTTACGGATCGGGAAAAAGTCATTCAACTGACTGCGAATCGAACTCTTTTGGTCCAAATCGCGATTCGAACTCACGCTCAGCCCGACATCTTTCATGGCCGCCAAGGTTTCCTCACTGGCCGCGAGGTCGCCGGCCCGAAACGACGTCACATTCTCGACGCCAGCCTTGTTCAACTGAACTATGCCTTCCGCCAACAACATCCGCTGCGTTTCCTGATCGCGATGATGCAACACATCCTCATGATCTTCAAAGCCCTCAATTTTTGCCACGACAGGATGCACATGCAACTGAACCTCGTGGCCTACAGACTGGATATCCGCACAAATCCGTCGAAGCCACTCCCCGCCCCACCGCGTTGCGCCAAGCGCTTCAACATAGTGCGTCGCAGGAGCGTCCGCACCGCAGGTGTCGAGAATGAATGGCAACCCGTGCCCGCAGGCATATACATCCCGCTCGTAGTCACCATCATAGGTTTCAACATCAACACTTAAGATTACATCCATATAGATTCCACAACGAAAGGTTCGCCAATAGTCAATGCGTCCTTGACGGGTGTCAATGTTTTGATTTCACTCCCACATGAGCGGCGCCCAAAAAAATCCTGCAGACACAGCGATGTCAGTGCCCGACAAGCCTATCTGCGCGGACACCCTCATCATCATACCTGTTTTCAACGACTGGGCATCTATCGGGAAGCTTCTACCCACACTGAACGCGGCGCTGGGAGAAGAACCCGGCAGCGCCTCAGTTATGCTTATTGACGACGGGTCTACGGAATGTCCCCCCGATCATATTGCGCTGGGCGAAAACGCAAACATAGACGACGTATACATCCTGAAGCTCCGCACCAACCTTGGACACCAACGTGCCTTGGCTGTCGGCTTGGCGTTTACCTGGATGCGGACGGCAAGCAACACGCTTGTTATCATGGACGGTGACGGGGAAGATGCCCCTTCAGACGTGCCCCGATTGCTCGAGCATTTTCGCAGGACAGGCTCGAACAAGATCGTGTTCGCCGAAAGAAAGCGACGCTCTGAAAACCTAATCTTTCGCGCCTTCTATCACATCTACCGCGGGGCACACTGGTTGCTCACGGGGCGCGCCGTACGTGTTGGGAACTTCAGCG
>JAPKCZ010000788.1 GCA_028822745.1 Kiritimatiellia bacterium
ATTATGTGAGGACAAAATTATGACATCAGCGTCTCTGTTTGAACGTGCAAAACGTGTGATCCCCGGTGGTGTAAATAGCCCCGTGCGCGCGTTTAATGCCGTGGGTGGAAATCCGGTCTATATGGCGTCTGGCGCGGGCGCTCGTATGACAACGGTTGAAGGTCGCACGCTAACGGATTTCTGTGGCTCATGGGGGCCGTTGGTTCTTGGTCTTGCCCATCCACGCGTCGTTGAGGCCATCCAGGCCGCCGCGGCCTTAGGGACGACGTTCGGAACGAACACGCCGGGGGAGGTTGCGTTTGCCGAGTTATTGTGCGAGCAAGTGCCGTCGATGGATCGCGTGCGTCTGGTGAACTCGGGCACAGAAGCGACCATGACAGCGCTGCGTATTGCGCGAGGGGTGACGGGTCGCAATAAGATTATCAAGTTTGATGGCTGTTATCATGGGCATGCGGACTATCTACTGGTCGCGGCTGGAAGCGGATTGCTGACCGGGGGCATTACAGCCTCGGCCGGCGTGACGGCGTCAGCGGTCGAAGATGTTATTGTCGTGCCGTATAATGATCTGGCTGCCGTAAACAGCGTGTTGGACGAATTTGGCACGCAAGTTGCCGCCGTTATCGTCGAACCTGTCGCCGGCAACATGGGTCTTGTGCCACCGGGGGAGGGATTCCTTGAAGGTTTGCGACAAGCGTGCTCCGCTCGTGGATCTGTCTTGATTTTCGATGAAGTCATTAATGGTTTTCGTTTTGGGCCAACAAGTTTCGGTGTACAGCACGGGGTCACGCCAGACCTGACGTGTCTGGGTAAAATCATCGGCGGTGGACTTCCCATCGGTGCGGTTGGTGGACGCGCTGAATTTATGGATTCGCTTGCCCCCTTGGGGGACGTGTATCAGGCCGGCACCTTGAGCGGAAATCCGGTTGCAGTGGCGGCGGGATTGGTGACGCTCGAAATGCTTCGCGATGAACCGCCTTATGCTGAAATGGAACGGCGGGGGCGCCGACTGGCGGATGGGTTGACGGCCTTGGCCAAATCAAAAGGTGTTGCCTTCCATGCAGCGCAACTCGGGGGCATGTTCACGCCCTTTTTCTGTGATGGACCGGTCCGCAATTTAGCGGACGCGAAAACATGCGACGTCGCGGCGCATGCCGCATTTTTCAACCACATGTTGGATCAAGGGTTTTACCTGCCGCCGTCGCAGTTTGAGGTCGGCTTCGTTTCAGCAGCGCACAGCGACGCCGATGTGGATGCTTTTCTTGAAGCGGCGAGTCGTGCTTTTACATAAGCGCCTCAGGGCGATTTGACATCCACGCACGTAAGGCGTTCCTGATCACGTAGCAGAATCTTGCCATCGGCCATCGCGATCGTTCCCCAGATGAGATCGCCAGCGAGCACCTTGCTTCGCGCAAGCTCGGTATATCCTTTGGGCGATGGTTTACGGTCGTTTGCCCCAGATGCTCTGCATCAGTAAAAATACGTCAGGGTCGTACTGTTTGAGC
>JAPKCZ010000104.1 GCA_028822745.1 Kiritimatiellia bacterium
CAGCAATCCGCCCCGTTTCCCGCTCCCAATCCACGAGTAACGCTGACGACGGAATCCCGCGTTTTTCAGAATCCAGCAGAATGATTTGCACGGAGCCAACATTGGGGCCACGTTCAGATCCGCCCGTCAGCGTTTGTCCAACAAGGACAATGCTGTAGCGTAAAGGAGATTCACCGGATACCGTCTCGCGCCCTTCGATGGCACGCTTAAAGGAAGCATCCAGATGCTGAAGCGCAGCATGCGTCGTTTCGGACGGTGTCCCGTCCGGATATTCGACCGTTGCTGTGATCATAAAACCATCAATAGAAGGAAAGAGAACGAATTTTAATATCCCGCCCTTGACGAGGCCCATCGTCACCATAAGCACCGAGATGGCAACGCAGAGCGCGGCATAGCGCCATCGCAGGGCAAAGGCAAGAAATGGGCCGTAGGCCCGCTCAACAAACCACTCCAACGCACCGGATGTGCGGCGATGAAAACGTTGCCCCCACTGCTTTACGCGTCCGCCTTCAGCCTTTTTTTCATCACCGTTGTCATCTGGCGCATGCGCCAGATGTGCGGGCAACAGAAAGAGACACTCAACCAGTGAAACCAACAGACACGCGATAACCACAACGGGCAAGATGGCGATGAATTTGCCCATGATGCCACCCACGAACCCCAAAGGAATGAAGGCGACAATCGTTGTGATCACCGCGGCAAACACAGGCAACCCAACCTCCCCCAACCCGTTTAGCGCTGCTTCGATAGACGATTCGCCCTTGCGGCGATGGACGTAGATCGCTTCACCCACGACAATGGCATCATCCACGATAATGCCCAGCACCATAATCAGACCGAACAGCGAAATCATGTTGAGCGTGCCGCCGACGGCCCATAGAACAACCAATGCCCCACATATCGATATAGGCATACCCATCCCAGCCCAGAAGCTGAGCCTGAAATCCAGAAATAACCAAAGCAGGAGGAACACAAAGGTTAACCCAATCAGACCGTTACGTACTAGGAGGCGGATTCGCGCATTGAGCATGTCCGAACTATCCGACACCGGCAACAGCTGGACTGAATCGGGCAGTTCCGCACGTTTGCGTTCGATAAAGCGGTGCACGGCACGCGAAATTTTGAGTGCATCTTCGTCGCCCGTTTTCATGACATTTAAAAAAACGGCTCGACGCCCATTGACCGTGGCAAATACAGGGTCCTCCGTAAACCCGTCCCGAATGTCACCCAAGCGCCCCAACGTAACGACATCACCGTCCGGCTCCGCCATCACAATGATGGAGGCCATTTCTGCACCGGTATAGCGCCGCCCAAGCGTTCTTATGCGGATGTCCTCACCCTCCGTCCGAAGGATACCCCCCGCGAGCGTCACACTGTTTCGCCGAACAGCCTTTGCGACCTCCTCAAAGGTCAAATCATATTCACGCAGGCGCTGCTCAGACAGCTCGATCGCGATCTCGTAATCGCGTACCCCGAAAACATTAACCTGAGAAACATCAGGCAGCATGCGGAGCTCATCCTTGATGACTTGTGCCCATTCCTTGAGGCGCTGTTCGGACATGTCGGCAGCCAATGCCAACATCACGACGGGCTCCTCAATCAGAACCTCTTCGACAACGGGCCGTTCGGCATCGATCGGGAATGTTGAAATTGTATCGATTTTGCTGCGCACTCGCTCAAGCACCTCGCGCGTATCGAATCCCTTTTTCACGAGGATGTCTGCAGCGCCGATGTTCTCGCGCGACTCCGTCCCGAACTCCTTGATCCCTTCGACGTCCTCAAGGGCTTCTTCGATTTTTCGACTGATCCCTTCTTCTACCTCCTCCGGATCAGCACCGGGGTAAACGACAGAAATGGTCAATCGGTCTTCCGAAAACTTGGGAAACGTTTCGCGAACCATTTGCCGCGACGCGAGTACGCCCGCAAAAACGAACGTCACCAATACGATGGTGGCGAAGACGCGGTTTCGGATTATCGATGCAATCAGTGCTCGCATAAGTCTTGTTCGGATTCCTCAGGGGGCGTTGGTGCGCCATTCCAGATGTGACCCTTCCAGCGGATTGACAAGGCGTGTCGTGATCACTTTTTGGCCGGGATGCAGGCCGGAAGCCACGTACACATCATTTTTATCAATGCGCGTGACCTCCACCTGAATCGTTCGTAGCCGGTTGCTGACGGACAGGAAGACGTCGCCTTCGAAACTGACAGCTCCACGTGGGAGTTTGTACGTATTACGCAACGGGACGCTGGGAATGTCGACACGGCAAAACATGCCTTCCGCGGGTCGTCGAGCTGTCTGAGAAAAAGCCTCGTCAGGGTTGAGTTGGACGGCGACGACCAACATTCGTGACGCCGAGTCGAATCGAACGATTCGATCGAGTTGCGCGTGCCACATATCGCTCGAGGCGTCTTCCGTCCACTGCACCAAACACGGCATGCGGCGTAACGCACCGCTGTCATCGTCTTGCATGAGCAAACGGTCACGGGCATCGCGGCTATCAATGGACACATGTATTTCCAACTGACGATCGTCAGCAAGCGATACCACACTTCGAGCTGGGCCGACGAGTTGGCCAACCTCGATGGCAACGTCCGTGACACGCCCCCCGTTCGCCAAGCGCACGGCGCAGCGTTCAAGATCAAGACTCGCCAGGCGTAGTCGTGCTTCCAATGCCAGCTGGCTATTTTGGGCTTCACGAATGTGGGCCGGATAGAGCTTAACAGCCCGCTCAAGTAAGGCCGTTCGGTCAGAGGCCAGATTGAAGGCCCGCTCAGCCGCTTCAACACCGGACTGCGTACCGACTTGCTGTTCAACAAATAGCGCGTTAACGCGATGCCATTCAGACTGCGCAAGTTCTTGATTTCGCACCACGTTGACAAGACGGGCCTGATCCAGCTTGGATTGCGCTTCTAGCCGCGAAATGATTTCGACCTGAAGCGCAACCCCTGCGGCGGCCTCAGCCTGGCGTGCACGAAACTCACGATCATCGATTTCAAACAGAAGTTCGTTTTCGCCGATGATCCCGCCCACCTCGAGTCGAGGATGAACGGCCGTCACGAGGCCACTCACCTGCGGCGTAATCATCACAGCGTTCAGTGCGCGAATTTCACCAAAACCACGAATAGGAACATCGTAACTGCCCGGCTGGACGACAATGCCGGAAACAAGCAACGTCCGCTCTTCGGGTGTGTGCACCTGCGGGGGCTTCTTGTTCATGACAAGAACACGGCTGACACCAACGCCGACCAAAAGAATACAGAGACAGACGATGACACGCGCGAGAACCAGCACCTTTTTGCTGCTTGGTTTATTCATGAATTTCCCTTTCGTCCAATTCGAGTACATCCAGAGCGACGCCGATCCGGCCCATCACGTCGAACCACTGGTGCGTCGTGTCGCGCCCGAGTTGGGCCGTGAGGCGGTCCATCGCGCTACGCATGGCCTTTTGCACGACAGAAAGTTTTTTCCCTGTTTCGTCGGCGATGCGGATAACAATTTTGCGGCGGTCTTCCTGACTGGGATGCCGGGTGAGTACGTCCTTCTCGATCAAACGATCAACCATGGTCGATGCCGAAGCAGGCGAAACGCCTAGCATGTGAGCGAGTTGGTTCAATGAAAGCGGCCCGCGCTCAAGCGTGATCATTGCGGTCGCCATTTGCTGTAGCGTTAGTTCACGCATGGAGGCCAGCGCCGGATCTGTTCCTAGAACCTCCATTTGGGCACGACACATATAGTCGCGGATGCGCTTACCGGTCGTCAGTATTGCCTCAATTTCGTTGGTGTCGCGGGAGCTCGCCATTGCGCATATCCTTTCGATCCAATCCTTGCACCGGCATGGCTCACGCTGCATGAACCCTTCTGCCGTCCAACAGAAAGAATAGTCGTATTCCTAACTGTTTGTGAAGGTAATATTTCGCAATACTAACGATTTAAGTGGGGCGGAACCATGACATGATCAGGAAAATGGCAACCGTTAAGCTTGGCTTTACAGAAACCCAGAGCGCGCTCCGCGCTGCAGAAAAGCGGTGACTCCCGTCTTCGCTCCTCCGGAGCTACGCCGGGCAGGCCGTCTCCGCACTCCATACCTTTTCACTCCCACATGGAGTGCTCAGACGAAGTCGGAGCTTTGGATTCGCGCGCAGCGGACTTGAGGATCTCCTAAGCTTAACGCTTACGGAAAATGGACCACGAACAGGCTTTTCAGGCTCCCATGACGGGAATTTCGACCTGCCCTTCCGTCCAGAGGCAAACTCTGTTTTTGCCAGTGCGTTTGGCTTTGTAGAGATTTTTATCGGACGAAGCGACAAGTTCTTCCGGGGTCACGATCAGACCCATATAAGCGCTGACACCGATACTGACCGTCACCGAGACCGTCCGCCCATCACCGCTATCAAACTCGGCAGACTCGACAGCGCTGCGCACGCGTTCTGCCACCTCCATTGTATCGATTGGCATCGTCTCGGGGATAATGATCATGAACTCTTCACCGCCGTACCGGGCAGCCATATCAACGTTTCGAATGTTGTCGAGAATGATGCGCCCTACGCGCGCCAAGGCCTTGTCGCCAGCCTGATGACCATAGCTATCATTGAAATTTTTGAAGCCGTCGATGTCGATCATGCAAATTGACAACGGATGACTAAAACGAATGGCGCGCTCCAGCTCAGTCTGCAGGGTGTGCATGGCATGTTTATGATTGTAAAGCCCCGTCAGACCATCATTGACGGCAATCTCAACGAGCTTGTTATTGGCTGTTTTCAAATCCTGAGCGTAGCGGTCCATATCCATGAGCTTGCCACGCAACTCCCCTATCATGTCCGTGACGTAGGATGAAATTCGTTGGGCTTCATCCATATCGGCGGTTTCATGCTTGGGTCGCTCGGGAATAATTTCGTCGATCATTTTTTCCGCTTCGCGCGACGTGGCTGTTAACTGGCGCGTGGAACGACTGACCAAAATGAATGCCGATACCGACATGACGATCGCGGCAGGGACCCCCACGAGCATGCTTAAACGCGAAACGGATGCGGGCCCCTGCAAGGCTTCAACTTCCCCGACGAGCATGTGGATGATGAAAAGCATATAGCCCATGGGCAATATAAACATGAGCAAATAGGCGACAGACCACTTGTACGTAAGACCACAGTTAATGAGTTGCTTCATTGAGAATCCTGAATGTAGGAAAGACGTCCCCCAAACGATACAAAGCCTATTGTCAACAGGTTAGCTATCTACGCAATGCTACAGAGACACCCCACCTGCTGATGACGTAATGGCACAATACGACCATTTTATCAAGGCGATTCGGAAATGCCTACCTCGGCCGCATCGCCCTTCGCGTCGAATCGATCAGCCCCGGTTGGGGATGCATAGAATTCGAGCGTCGGAGAAACGAACAAACAGGTAAACATAGGATCCAACATTCCATAGAACCGTTTATTAGGAAAATCATCGTCAAAACGCTTAACCAAACGTAAATTCGCGTCATTTTCCCGAATACGGCCGTACACGGTGCCGTAAAAGTCAGGCCGATTATGTCGCAGCCAACGCAGATAGTGTAGCGAGGTAATCTGAATAAGGTCGAAATCTTCGTTATATAGGCGCCCGGCGTTGCCTTCCGGATGGACCTTGAAGGTCACGGTATCGCTGCCCTCGAAATGCCCGAGGTACGCGCCACTGCCGAGTGCGGCGACGTGCACGGGCTCTCCGCTGTATGTGCGCAACCAACGCGCAGCCTGCTCGCGCGTGTCATCGAGGTAGCGTGCATTCGTTTCGACACAAAACCAGGTCGTGTACGCCAAGGTAATCAAAACAAGAACGATCCCTGCACGACGAACGCGCTTGGGCCCGTCCAGCAGAGCGCCGTGCCAGACACCGGCACAAATCGCGCCAATGACAACAATTGGCATGTAGTAGCGAATCGGCGTGTACGTCCATCCTCCCATCACGAAATAGAGCAACCCGGCAAGAACAAGAGGAATGGAACGGGCACAGCTGAGACGCCAAAACATCCACAGCACGCCCAATCCCACGCTGACATACAGGACGATGCCGAAACTGAAGGGCCATGCTGCACAGAGCTGATAAACGTATTTGTGGTATTGCCAACCGGGGGCTGTGGTACTGAACCCCAGATGATGGCCATGTACGTGTTCATGCTCAAAAGCCATCGCCTCGAGGAGATCGCCGAAACGCAAAAAACTGTATGGCGTAACAACGAAACAGGCCAACAGGGCCGACACGCCGATCGCGATGCCGATGAGCAGGAAACGACGCCAAGGTAGGCGCGCATAAATCATTCCCATCAACAGCGCAACGCTGCTTAATGCGGCCGTATATTTGCTCCCAACGGCGCACCCCAGAGCAACACCGGAAAGCACAGGAACCCACCATCGCAAATCATCACCACCCCGAGCAATTCGCAGCGCCCCCAGAAGGACTGCCATGATCCAGAACGTCATCATAACATCGGTCACGGCGATATGACTTTCCCAGACATGCAGAGGCAGCAACGCTACCCATACTGCCGCGAGCGCCTGCCCTTTTCGACGCGCCCCCAAACGCCCAGCAAGCAACCAGGCCAGCCAGATCGTAAGCGTGCCGTAGCCTGCCAAAATGGACCGCCCAACCTGATGCGCCAGCGCATCGGTCGTCTCCAGACCGAACGATCGTAAAACACCCAGCACAGCAGCAATCGAGTAGTGAATGAAATTCGGGTAATTTAAAAAACCCGGATCCAACGCACCGGGCGCAATTTTTAAGGCGGGCTCGATGACATACATGCGCTCATCAGGATGCAGGTCGACGCGGTCGGGCATGCCCCAGTTAACGCCCGAAAATCGTAAAATCGCCCCAAACAGCAAGGC
>JAPKCZ010000105.1 GCA_028822745.1 Kiritimatiellia bacterium
ATCGTGGAGTATGCCACCGCAAAAGAGCTCTTCAGCAATCCAAAGCACCCCTACACAAAGGCCCTGCTCGAAGCGGTGCCGCGCATCGGATCAGAACAGGGCGAATTCAGCAAGATTGTCGGCGATGTCCCGTCCCCCCTGGATCCGCCGTCAGGCTGCCATTTTCACCCACGTTGTCCCTTTGCAATCGACCGCTGCCGTAGCGAGTATCCGGCATTAGAAGTGAAACAGGGCACCCGTGTCGCCTGCCACCTGGTAGAATAGTTCAGGCTAGCTAGAGCCTGTCCGAAAAGGTCTCCAGCCCTGGGCTGGTATGTCTCGCCCCGTTGGGGCTTTTCGGATAGGGGCTAGCTAAGAACCCGTAACGTTCCTACTTATACCTCGGATCGAACGCGTTGCGTACGCCGTCGCCGATGAATGTGAGCAGAATCATCAGGGATGTCAGCGTCACAAATGCAGGGGTCATGATCCACCATGCTTCCAGGTGTTGCTGTCCCTGGGCGAGCAGCTCGCCCAAGCTTGGGGCCGGGTATTTCAGACCAAAGCCCAGGAAATCCAAGCCGACCAGTGCCATGATAGAGCCCGAGATAGAGAAGGGCAGGAAGGTGATGATGGGGGTCAGCGAATTGGGAAGAATGTGCCGAAACATGATCATGGGATTTGAGACACCCAGAGATTTGGCGGCGCGGACGTAGTCCAGGTTCCGGGCGCGCAGAAATTGCGCGCGCATGTGCCCGGCCATTCCCATCCATGAGGTTAGGTTCATGATGAAAAATAGCATCAGGAGGTGCGCCGACCCCGTGAGATCGGCCTGGCGTGACAGGAAGTCGCTCAGGATCATCAGCAGCATAAGCTGGGGAATGGCCCCCCAGATCTCTGTCCCGCGTTGGCCCAACAGGTCAACGGCCCCTCCGAAGTAGCCCTGGATGCCGCCAATGATAGATCCCAGGATCGTGGAGGTGATGGCGAGCGTAAGACCGAATACAAGCGACAGGCGGAAGCCGTAGACAAGACGAGCCAACACATCCTTGCCGAACTGGTCGGTCCCGAGCAGGTGGCGTGCCACAAAAGCTCCCGGGATCCGCTTGCCGTCGCGCGTGGTGGCGAGGGGGCTGGCAAGTCGCTGGCTCTCGATCTTTTCGCTGCGAGGGGAGGACTTGTAGGAGTGTGGGATAGGCGGCCAAAGCATCCAGACCTTGCGGGGCGGCCCCTGCTCATATTTTACCAGCTCGAGCGGCTCCGCGTCGTCAGCGACAGTCGCAGCATCGTAAATCGCCTCCGTCTGCACGACCGGTGTTTTGCCGGCAAGGAACTCGTTGAACATGGTGGAGCGATACGCGGAGACAGGCACGTTCAACCCGCCGCCCAGATCCTCGTAAGTGTAGTCCTTGAAAATCGGGGCGTACCAGGCACCATCAATGCACATGACGATGGGGCGGTCGTTGAACAACAGCTCGGCAGGCAGCGTTGCGGCAAAGAGAATGCACAGAATGATGAAACTGCGGAAGGCGCGTTTGTTCTTTCTGAATTTGCGTGCCCTATCTCGGAATTCGGGACTGAAGATCATGATTTGCTACCCTCGAACGTGATGCGTGGATCCACAATGACATAGCCAATATCGCTCAATAGTTGGCAGATCAGCCCGATGTACGTGAAGATGAACATGTTGCTCATGATGAGGGGGTAGTCGCGTTCGACCAGCGCCGTGTAGCTCAGCAGTCCGATCCCGTCCAGGGAGAAGATCTTTTCGATCAACAGGGATCCCGCAAAAAACATCATGACGAAGGCCGCCGGGAAACCCGTGACCAGCGGGATCAGGGAGTTACGTAACACATGCTTGAACAGAACGCGTCGTTTGGACAGGCCGCGGGCGCGCGCCGCGACCGCGTAGAGTTGATGAAACTCCTCCAAGACGCTGTTCTTCGTCAGCATGGTCAAGCCGGCAAAGCTGCCGATGGTCAGGCAGATGATGGGGGCGATCAAGTGATGAATGTTATCCCACAGCTTTCCGAGCACACTGAGCTGGTCGTAGATTTCCGGAGAAGACTGAATGCCGCGCAGGGGAATCAGGTGCGCAATGGCATCGCTGCCCGGGCCGAACATCCTGATCAGGAATACCGCCAGGACGAAGCCGGGTGTGCCGTAGCCAATGAGGATCATGACGCTGGTAACAGAGTCGTATTTGCTGCCGTTCCTGGCGGCCTTGGAAACGCCCATCAGCAGGCAGAGGATGTAGGTGAGGAAGAAAGAGATGATGCCAAGTCGCATCGAGATGGGCAGCCGATCGCGAATGAGTTCGAAACATTTCTTGTTCTGAGTGATCGAAACGGGGAACTTCAACAGGAACATGCCATGCCAGTTGTCCCAGTCCGTCAGCGTTTGCCAGCTCGACGTCTTCAGGTAGAGCTCATCGCGCGTCTCTGTGACGGTGAGCCGAGCCCCGTCGCTTGCGTAGTCAGCTTCGCGAAAGGTCTTTGACAGCAACTCTGTTTTGACGGCCTCAAGGCTCGCAGGGCCATCGATCTGCGCTCCCGTGACCGGGTTGAAGCGGACCGTGTTGTCCAGCACGCTCGCAAAGTACCCATCGGTCCGGTCAAAGCGTATGCCCGCACTTTTTCCGTTCACCGTAGCAGCATTCTTGAAGAGGTGGAATCCGGCGTCATCCCGGTAGACCTGGAAACGCTCGCTGCGGAAGGTGATCTTCTGTGCCTGGCCGACGTCGAGTTCGACGGATGAGATCAGAGAGTCCCGGGCACACCAAACCAGCGAGCGCATGTAGCGATGGAACATGTTGTGATTCAACCCCAGCTTGCGCTTGATCTGCATGCGCATCTGGGGGTCGATCTTGATGCGTTGCGCGTCCTGGCCACCGGCAGCGGCACCGTCGCCGCCCTGTCCTGTGTTGGCCTGCTCGATGATCATGCTCTCCACCTGGTCCAACGGTCCGCCGGGGACCATCTCGGAGATGACAAAAAACACCGTGATAATCCCGATGCCTGTCGGAATCATCAGCAGGACACGTTTAACAATATAGGTCCACATGGACTACTCCCCTGCCTTGATGGCCCGCTTGATCTCGTCGTAGCGCGCCTGGTCAATCCACCAGTATGACATGATGTTATACTGGGCCCACAACCCGGAACAATACACCTCGGGTCGTTTTAAATAATCCCAGTAGACCGCACAACTGTTCCGCGGCCATGTCAGCGGCACCACGTACCAGCCACTGCACAGCACGCGGTCCAATGCTTTGGCATAGATGCTCACCGTCTCCTTGGATGCGGATGTAGCAAGCGTTTTGAACAGCTCGTCAACCGCCGGATTCTTGAGTCCCAGAATGTTGGCCGATCCCTTGATATCCGCATCCGACGACAGGAAGCTTTTGGCCATCTCACGACCGGGCGCTTTGCGACCATCGAACCAACCGGTCGCCATATCAAAGTTGAAGTTCTTCAGGCGGCCCTGTCTTTCCAGCGGGGAGAGCTTCGCCAAGGAGGCATTGATGCCGACGCGGCACAGCGTCTCACAGAAGTAGAAGGTCTCCTGTTCCTGATTGATGATCTCGAGTTTTAGAGGAACGCCATCCTTCATCCGGACGCCGGCCTTCCTGTTATAGGTCCAGCCCAATTCATCGAGGCGCTTGCCGGCCGCGACAATTCGATCTTCAATGGGATAGCGTTTGCCCTGCGAATCCGTGCCCAACTCGTAAGGGCCGCGGGCCAAGGCCTCGGGTCGCACGTGCACGATCCCGTTCGTGGGGTCATTGTGTTTGTAGGCCAACTCCGTCAGCAGTTCCAGCACCTTGCCCGTTGCTGGGCCCGACGAAGCGCGCAGGTGCTTCTGGTTGTTGAAGTAGCTGACAATCCGCTCCCTGTCTCCATACTGGAATGTCTTGCTGATATAGTCGAAGTCGTAGAGCGAGATGATGACCTTGCGCAGTTCAATGTCCCGCCAGATCGATCGGCGCAAGTTAAAGGGCAAACAGAGCATCGCCGCCGGTCGGGTGATCGGGAAAACGCCCTTCTTCAAGAACCCGCGCTCAAAATAGTCGCCGCCCAACTGATGGAAGACATCCGGCGGCAGGTCGACCAACCAGTCAAGTTGACCGCTCTTGAGCGCCTCCAGCTTGGAGAAATCGTCATAGTAGATCTCGAACTTCTTGCGCTGCCAGTTATCCCTGCCCTTCAGCTCGGGAATGTCGTTGGCCCAGTAATCATCACGCCGCCGGTATGTGATTTCCTGCCCCATGACGTAGGACGCGATTTCCCAGGGGCCGCTGCCAATAGGATGCACCTCGTTGAAATCCGTCTCAAGGTTCTTGCCGGGTGCGCCGTAGATGTGCTTCGGGTAGATGCTCCACCAATTCAGTACCGAGAGCGGCGTGTCACGGCGGCTCTCCTTGAAGTGGATGCGCACCGTATGCCGGTCGACCTTCTCCATGCGGGTTACGTTCTTCTGCCACTTCAGTTTCCATGCCGGATTAACCCCCGGATCAAAGAGCAGCTCGTAGGAAAAGATCACGTCGTCAGCCGTCACCGGCACCCCGTCGGCAAACATGGCCTCCTCGCGCATACGAATCGTCAGCTGGAGCTTGTCATCGCTCAGTTCGAAATCCTTTGCCAACACCCCGTAGAGAGCGAACGGTTCGTCATCATCCCAGGATTTTGCGGCCAGTGGCTGCCACACGTCGAATAAGCCCGGAGCCTCCCGTCCCATGATGCCAAAAGGCGACAGCTTGGTGAAATAGTTCCCCTCGTAGTGCAGGGTCCCGTTGATGGGCGCGTCCGGATTGATGAACTCGTAATTCTCCCCAGCTTTGTACTTGAGAGATTCCGGGCCAAAAATGGAAATGCCTGGATATGTCTCTGCGCCCGCCTGGTGGGCACAGAGCCCGCTAAGCAGAATCACCGTCGCAAAGACATTTCTTGTCAGCATAATTGTCGTCTTCTTCCTGTACCGGAACTGTTTCCATGGGGAGACGGAGCGGCACATACGGGTGCAGATATCCTCTCGCACCAAAATAAGAAAGCAGCATACAACCGCGCGGGCCCATTAGCAAGGGGCCGTAACTGTAGAATGGCGGTACAATTCCGACTATCACGACCTCTGGAATATTCGTAAAACGCGCTTTTTCATGTCCTTCATCCCATAGGCCAAAGAAAAGAATTAACACCCGCTACGCTTGAGTTCACAGAGGCACGGAGCCGTCTTCCTCCTTCGCTCTGCGAGCTACGGCAGACAAGTCGCGCGCAGCGCGTAGGAGGAAGACGGCTCTGTACCTCAGATTCTCGAGCGTAGCGGGTGTGGGTTTTCTTCATCAGAGGCTTGAAAGTCTGCAATGCAGCATCGGGATACGGCATCTCAAACATTAGGAAAGTGTGCATTTTCATGCCGCGAATTCGGTCCAATGGGATGCTAGTGAATCGTAATCGTAATCGTAATCCAGCAGAGGCTGAGTGTGTGTAGCCCCTTGCTGATCTTCCCTAGTTTCCGTATAGTGCGCTTCCGTAACACTGAATGAGGGGATTCACGAATGGTCGAGTCGATTCCAGGGAGTATGATTTGAAATGAAACGCCTATGGCCCATAATTGCCGTTACGATCCCGGCCGTCATGTTCATCTGGGTCGTTGTGCCGGTCAACAACTTCTTGCTGGCAAATGCGCAGATTGCCGACGACTACATGATGCCGGTAGCCGTCTTTGTGATGCTCTTCCTGGTGCTCGGGCTCAATCCGTTTTTGCGTCTTTTCTCTGTCCGCGCGCGCCTGAACCGCAGTCAACTTGCGGTGATCTTCGGTGTTCTGCTTGTCGCCTGCGCGGTGCCTTCCGTCGGCCTCAGACAGACGATTCATCCGCTGGCCGTTACCGTGCAGCGGGCCAACTCGGAGCATGATGTCGCGGCAGCCTACGAGGAACTCGATCTCCCCTCCAGCCTCTTCCCCGATAGTCTGCAACATGGCGTCGCCATACCGAATGTGGACGCGTTCATCGACGAATTGGCACCCGGTGAGCCCATGCCGTGGCGGGCCTGGATCCCCCCGTTGTTCGCCTGGTCGGGATTTATCGTGCCGTGGTACCTGATGATGGTGGCCATGGCCGTTATCTTCTTCGCCTATTGGCGCAATACTGAAAAGGTAGCGTTCCCTCTCCTGGACGTCATGCGGCCGCTGGTGGATGTGCCTGAGGAAGGGAAGCGACGCATTCCGGACCTCTTTCGGCAACCGATCTTCTGGTACTGCTTCTCAGCCGTGTTCCTCATGTGGTCGCTGAGAGAAGGCAGCAGGTACTGGCCGAGCACCGTGCCTCCATTCGAGCTGCGCATACAGCTGGAAGCGTGCTTCACAGAGCTGCCGTGGGTAAACATCGGTTGGTGGATGAAGAGGGTCACCATTCACTTCATCTACCTGGGCGTGGCCTTCTTTGCGCCGACGCGCATCAGCTTCTCGGTCTGGTTCTTCCAGGTTGTCTACGCGCTCTATTTCATGGTTGGGAGATCCTACCTGCCTGGATTTGACGAGCAAGTCGTGACGTCTCACCGGCTCGGGGCGTTCATGGCGTTTCCCTTCTTCATACTTTGGCTGGCCCGAGCGCACCTTGCCAGAGTGGCGCGCGCGGTCGTGAAACCTGCCAGAAACGCCGAGGATCGTGCCTATCGACTGGCGGGGCTTTCTCTGCTCGCCGGGCTCTGCGGCATGTTGGCGTGGTTGCTCTGGGTCGGTGTGCCTTTTATGTGGGCGTTCGGCCTGGTACTTGTTGGATTCATGTTCTCCCTGACACTCATGCGCATCATCGCAGAAACAGGGCTGCCCCTGTTTTTTCCCGACCCCAGCTACGTCGTGATGCTGGCAAAG
>JAPKCZ010000106.1 GCA_028822745.1 Kiritimatiellia bacterium
ACTATCGCTTACGCGATAGTCGCGGGCATAATAGATCTTACGAACATTGCCCAAATTGATCAGGCGTTTGGCGCATGCCACGCAAGGCAGGTGTGTCACAAATACAAATTTCTCGATGCCGCGTGGCGAATCGCAATTGATGACCGCGTTTTCCTCCGAATGGAGGCAGCCGCAATTGCCCGGTTCGTCGCGGTCGCAGCGGTCCGGTAGCCCCGAAGCATTACCGTTATAGCCCACGGCGAGCACTTTCCGGAAATCAGTAGTCGTGATGACCGTGCCGACACGAAGCCGCTTGCAAGTGGACCGTTGCGAAATCGATTCCGCGAAATGCATGTACACTTCTTCGAACGAGGGCCTGTCAACGGTCTGTGTTTCCATCTCGGGACTATAACCGCTCCGATTGGACCTGTCAGCGTCGAAAAGCACAAAATCCGTACAATCAGGGATGAATCGGTCATTGCTTTGGTGTGTCCGCTCATGTACTATCTTCCGGCTTTCCCCGTGGAATCGACTTTCGCGGGGTGGCCATTTACATTTATAGGAGAAGAGCCTCATCATGAACATTACCGTTGAAGACGCCGGCCCTTGCCGTAAAGTTATTCGCATCAAGGCCGAACCTGCCGAAATCGCTTCCGATTACAACGAACTGCTGACCTCCTACGCATCGGCCGTCGAAATGCCTGGTTTCCGCCGCGGCAAAGCCCCGAAGGCGATGGTTGAAAAGCGCTATGCGCAGCGCATCGTGGAGGATGCCAAAGAGCAGTTGGTTCCCCGCATTTATCGCAAAGCCGTTGATCAGGAAGGCATCACGCCTGTCGCCGTTGTCGATGTGAAAGACGTCGCTTTTGATAAGGCCACCGGTCTCGACTTCAATGTCATCATTGATGTTGCGCCGAATTTTAAGTTGCCGAAGTATAAAAAAGTTTCAATTAAAGCCGAATCGGTCGCGGTTGAAGACAGTGCGGTCGAACAGTCCATCGACGATATGCGTGGTCGCTTTGCGCGCTACGATGATTCCGAACGCACCGACATTCAGGCAGAAGATCTGGTTCAGGTCGATTTCACTGCCACGCTGGATGGCGCTCCCTTGACAGAGTCGGTGCCTGAAGCGTCCAAGGGCTTGGCCGAATCGAGCGATTTCTGGATGCACATTGGCGACCCTGAGTTTCTGCCAGGCATGAATGCCGCGTTGACGGGTCAGTCGACGGGCGCGCCGCTTTCGATCGACATCACTTTCCCTGAGGAGTTCGCCGTTCCGGATCTGGTCGGGCGCACCGCAACGTATAGCGTCAATCCAAAGGCAATCCGCGAACGTGTTCTGCCTGATTTGGACGACGCGTTCGTCAAGCAGTTCGATCTCGACTCCGTGGACGCCTTCAAAGCCCGCATGCGTGAAAACATGGAAGAGCAGGCCCAACAGAACGAAAAGGGTCGCCAGCGCGAGGACGTGTCCAAGTGGTTGATCGAGAAAACGTCGTTTGAACTGCCGCAGAGCGTGCTTGAAGAAGAAACCCGCATGACCGCACGCAGCATCGTTGATAACGTCGTGCGCAGTGGTGCGACACACGAACAAATTGCTGAGCAGCAGCAGGTCATTCTCGACACAGCAACGCAGACCTCCACCAATCGCGTCAAATTGA
The DNA here is from genome assembly GCA_028822745.1 of Kiritimatiellia bacterium. Lineage (GTDB taxonomy): Bacteria > Verrucomicrobiota > Kiritimatiellia > UBA8416 > JAIOPI01 > JAPKCZ01. Next base: position 1,641 of record JAPKCZ010000106.1, read on the forward strand.
ACTACATTTTGACGCGCATTGCCGAGGAGGAGAGCCTGTCTGTTACGGATGAGGAATTCGAAAAGAGCCTTGCCGAAATGGCCGCACGCTACAACATGCCTCCTGCCGATTTACTCAAAAAAATTAACGAAAACAATGGTATGGATCGTATGCGTTCCGACTTACTGTCGGAAAAGACACTCGATCATCTGTTGGATATTGCCAAAATCAAGTAACCGAAGCGTTTTCAAGGAGAGACAGAATTATGCATGAACAAGCAAACACCTTGGTCCCGATGGTGGTCGAGCAATCCGGCCGTGGCGAACGTGCCTACGATATTTTTTCGCGCCTTCTCAAGGATCGAATCATTTTTATCGGAAGCGGTATTAATGACGACGTCAGCAATTTGATCATTGCGCAATTGCTTTTCCTGCAGGCTGAAGATGCCGAGAAAGACATCAGTGTGTACGTCAATTCCCCCGGCGGCTCCGTGACGGCTGGCCTCGCCATTTACGACACGATGCAATTCATCAAATGCGATGTTGCCACCTATTGCGTTGGACAGGCTGCCAGCATGGGTGCTGTCTTGCTTGCCGCAGGTACCGCGGGAAAACGTTACGCGTTGAGCAACGCACGTATCATGATTCACCAGCCTTGGGGCGGCGCACAGGGGCAGGCGGCGGATATCAATATCCAGGCTCAGGAAATTCTGCGTTTACGTGACTGTCTGAACGATATTCTTGGTTTTCATTCTGGCAAGACCCGAAAAGAGATTGAAGCATCCACCGATCGCGATTTCTTTATGTCGGCCGACGAAGCATGCGCCTATGGTCTCGTCGACGAGGTCGTTAAGAGTCGCAAGGATGTGCCAACGCCTCCGGCTAAAGGCAAGTAATCGTGGCTGAAGAAAAGAATACTACTTGTTCCTTCTGTTCGAAGAAGCAGTCGCGCCAGCGCAAGCTTGTCGCGGGGCCTAGTGTGAATATCTGCGAAGAATGCGTGCAGTTATGTACGACCATTCTTTCCGGAGAGAACACGGAGACGCGCGAAGAGCAATCGGCCCAACTGAAGGTTCCTAAGCCGCACGAAATCGTGGAACACCTCGATCGCTTTGTGATCGGACACACGCACGCCAAAAAGGTTCTGGCGGTTGCGGTTCACAATCACTACAAGCGCCTTCGCCAAAGTGACCATTTCGAGGCGGACAATCCTCTCGCTAACGTCGAGATTGAAAAAAGCAACATCATGTGTGTGGGACCCACCGGTTGTGGTAAAACCATGCTTGCGCGTACCCTCGCGCGGTTTCTGGATGTTCCGTTCACGATCGTGGATGCCACGACGTTGACCGAAGCTGGGTACGTTGGCGAAGACGTTGAAAACATTCTGCTCAGCTTGATTCAAGCCTCGGATTACAATATCCCACGCGCAGAAATGGGCATTATTTATGTCGACGAAATCGACAAAGTCGGTCGAAAGACCGAAAACGTTTCCATTACACGCGATGTGTCGGGTGAGGGCGTGCAGCAGGCACTTCTCAAGATCCTTGAAGGCACCGTCGCGCGCGTTCCGCCGGGTGGAGGTCGTAAGCACCCGCAGCAGGAATACTTGAAAATCGACACGCAACACATTCTGTTCATTTGTGGGGGTGCGTTTGTTGGGCTCGATGACATTGTGCGCCGTCGTTATGGCAAGCAAAAGGTTGGCTTCCATGAAGCGGACAACAAAGCGGCGCTGACCCTGGGCGGCGAAGAGGGCATGAGTGTTGAACCGGAAGATTTGATGAGCTACGGATTGATTCCGGAGTTTGTTGGGCGACTTCCCGTGAACGTTACGCTGACACAATTGAGTGAAGAGGATCTTGTACGCGTCTTGGACGAGCCCGAAAATTGCATGGTCAAACAGTACCAAAAGCTGTTGGCCATGGAGAATATCGACTTGAGCTTCACGGACGGGGCCCTGCGGGCACTGGCTTCGGTTGCGGTCAAACGCGGAACGGGAGCGCGTGGGTTGCGCTCCATTGTTGAAAAGCTGATGCTTGATGTGATGTACGAAGCACCGCGTACCGGTCGCGTCGGATCACTACGTATCACCGAGGATATGGTCAATAAAGAGGTCGTCCTCGCCAAGCACGTGGAAAAAGCGCTGAAGATCGCCTAGCCTGATCTAGTCACGCTCGGTGGCGATGGCGTCGGCCAGCCAGCTGAGTAGTGCCTCGCGAGACGTGATGACGCCATCCAGTTGCTGATCATACGCAAGTCGATGCCATTTCCCAACGTCGGGACCTTCCTTAACGTCCAGGCCCAGAATGTCGCGGCCTGTAATCCAGGGCTTTGGCAACACGGGTTCTGCCAGCATGTCGGCGCGGTACGTGGTTAGAAAGTCGAAGTTGTCGAGCATGCCGTGGCTGCTTAGGCAATCCAGGCGGTGCAATTCGAGTTCCGTTGGAAACACGGGCGCTCCGATCATGCGCCGCAATTTGGCTTTGCGCATTTTCTGTACGTCGATGAAGCGCATGTGACGCAAGACGCAGGCGGCGACGTCGTCAATCATCTGATTGGAGAACCGCAAGCGCCGCATAATGGTCTGCGCCATGGTTTCGCCCAGTTCAGCGTGCCCGTTGAAGCGAATGCGACCATCACTGAACTCGGCTGTGGCTGGTTTGCCAATGTCGTGGAACAAGACGGCGTAAATGAGTTCAGGTGTGCGCTCATCCATCGTGTTCAGCATGAGGACGACATGTTTGAAAACATCGCCCTCCGGGTGGTATTGGGGTGGCTGTTCCGTGCCTTTCAGCGCCGCTACTTCTGGCAGCACATGCTCGAGCAGGCCGACGTCGTCTAGAAGCGTCAGGGCGTCGCCGGCGCGCTGTGCCTGCATGAACGTGCGTGTCAGTTCCTCGCGAATGCGCTCCGGGCTGATGCGTTGAATTTGTGCGGCATGTGTCTGAATGGCCTCGTGGGTTTCCGCGTCGAGGGTGAATTCGAATCGCGAGGCGAAGCGCACGGCCCGTAGCATGCGTAGATGGTCGTCGCCAAAGCGTTCCTCTGCCTTGCCGACGCAGCGAATGATGCGCTTTTCCAGATCGTCGCGTCCGTGTACGAAATCCAGCACCTTATCGGCAACCGGGTCGTAAAACATGGCATTAATCGTGAAATCGCGGCGATGGGCATCGTCTTCGATATTTGTGGAAAAGGATACATGTTCAGGGTGGCGTCCGTCCTCGTATCCGCCTTCTAGGCGAAAGGTGGCGACTTCGATATCGTGCCCGTCGTGCTGAACAATGATGACGCCGAACGCTTTGCCGACTTCGAGTGCGCGGGGAAAGAGCTCGACGACACGCTCGGGTAGGGCGTCGGTGGCGATGTCGAAGTCGGTGGGTTGCTTGTCAAGCAGGCGATCACGCACACAGCCGCCGGCGAAGGTGGCGACATGGCCATTCTTCTGCAGACGTTCCGTAACAAAGCGGGCTGCAGATTCGGGCGTGGTGGTATGGTTTTCTGGGTTCGACATGATGGTGATCAATCGCGTGATTAGGCAGGTGGAGGCTCGGAGAGATGGCGGCAGATCACTGCCAACACATCGCCCATGCGGGGTTTGGCTTGCTCGGTGACCTGCAGAACCTCGTCGTGGGCAAGCGCTTTATCCGCGACGCCGGCTGCGACGTTGGTGATGCAAGAAATGCCTGCCACGCGCATGCCTGCGGCATTGCCGAGAATGGCTTCGGGTACGGTTGACATACCAACGGCGTCGGCACCCATGGTGGCGTATGCTCGAATCTCGGCTGGGGTTTCGTATGAGGGGCCGGATGTCGCTAGATACACGCCATGGTCCAATGGATGGCCGGCGCGCTCAGCAACGGAGGCCAGCGTCTGTCGCAAGGCGGGATCATATACCGTGGACTGATCGGGAAAGCGTGGGCCCCAGAATGCGTCATGTTCGCCCGTGAGCGGACTCTGGCCCATCATGTTGATATGGTCGTCGAGGAGCATGAGATCGCCTGGTGCAAGCCCGGGGCGGATGCCGCCCGCGGCGTTGGTCAACAAGAGCGTTTCTGCGCCCAACGATTTTGCAATGTAGACGGGCGTGGCAATGGGGCCGAAGCCGATGCCTTCGTAAAGATGGCGTCGTCCGGCGAAAACCAAGCCAAGACGACCGTTAATCTCAACAACGTGTAATTCGCCAGCGTGTCCCTGAACGCCGGCCTGACCCAAGCCGGGAATGTCTGCATAAGGCACGATGTGTGTGGAGGCGAAGCGTTCCAAGACAACGCTCCAGCCGGATCCCAGTATCAGGGCCCACGACGGACACACGTCGCCAATCTGCTGCCGGACGGCGGTTAGGGCTGGAGAAAAGTCGAATTGCTTCATGCGGCTCATCTTGTCGGCCCCCCGTGTGCAATTAAAGAAAAAAGTACTGTTTTGATTTTACGGGGTGTTATGGTGGGCGTGTAAGCAGAGAAGAGAGGCTTTCGTCATGGCTAGCGATTTCTGGGGACATTTTCTACCATCGTCTGAGGATGATATTCGGGCGCGTCTATTGGCGACGCTGCTTGTCTTTCTCCTGTTGTGGATAGCGAAGCGCGGCTTGGTGGGCGTTGTGCGACGGCAAATCCAAGACCTGACGCGGTTTCATTTCTGGCGAAAAGCGATTAGCTATTCACAGGCCGTGCTGATGGTGCTTCTCATTGGCAACATCTGGGCGAGCGGCATCCATTCCATCGGCACCTTTCTTGGATTAATGTCGGCGGGTCTGGCGATTGCCATGCATGACACCATTGCGAATCTGGCGGGCTGGGTTTTTCTGGTGACGCGTCGTCCCTGTCGCGTGGGTGATCGAATTGAAATTGGTGGCCTTAAAGGGGACGTTGTCGATATTCGCCCCTTTCAATTCAGTGTGCTCGAAATCGGCAACTGGGTGGGCGCCGAGCAAAGTACGGGGCGGCTCGTCAATGTGCCAAATAGCAAGGTGTTGCGCGAGCCGTTGGCGAATTACTCGACCGGGTTCGATTTTATTTGGAATGAAATTCCGGTTCTACTGACGTTTGAAAGCGACTGGCGTAAGGCCAAAGAGATGCTGATTCAGATCGCTAGTGAGAACGCGGAGCACTTGACGGGCGACGCCGAAGAGCAAACGCGTCGTGCAGCAATGCAATATCTGATCTTTTTTAGTAAATTGACACCCGTTGTTTACACGGCCGTGCGTGAC
>JAPKCZ010000107.1 GCA_028822745.1 Kiritimatiellia bacterium
CACGCCAGCAGCTCCATATCATGGCGGTCAATCGCGAGAACGCCGTGTATCGCGAGGTATCGCTGGCACCCGACTGGCGCCAGTATCGTGACCTACGTATGGCGCGTATTTTGGACCCGAAAAGCCATTTCACGGAACAGAAACTGGTCAGTGTGGTGGAAGCCGATACACCGTTTGTGCTCGAGAACGTGCGCACCTCCAAGATGGAAGTCTATGATTCCCTGGCCAAGGTGCACGGTCTGCTCTCGACGCTGAACACCGATGCCACGTTCAAGGAATTCAGTTTCATCCTGAGCTGGCCGGGCATGGAGATGACTAAGAAGCGGGAACTCTACAGTAAGTATGCCTGCCACGAACTGAGCTATTTCCTCTACAAGAAAGATCCGGCGTTCTTTCAGACCGTGATCAAGCCGTACCTGGTCAACAAGAAGGATAAGACGTTCATGGACCACTGGCTGCTGGGCGATTCTCTGGCGGCGTACCGTAAGCCTTGGGCACATGAGCGCCTCAATATGGTCGAGCGTGTTCTGCTTGGCCGCGCGATTGCCGAGGAGCGCGCCGCTGCCGGTAGGCATGTGAAAGATCGCTACGATCTGATCCCGCCCAACATTGAGCACTTCAACCATCTCTTCAAGACGGCCATTCGTGGTAGCGCGCTCTCGACCAGTGCCGGGCTTCTCGACGGCCTCGCGTTTGATCTGGAAGAGGAAGAAGGGCAGGAGGGCGTCCAAATGTTGCTCAGCGCGACAGGGGACATGGCGGCCGATATGGATGACATTGTCTCCTTTTCGAGTGGCGGGGCAAAGCGCGAGCGCAGCGAGGACCGGGCCATGGCAATGAAGGCGGGCGTCGCCGCCGCGCCCGCCTTGATGGGGAAGATGGCGCAGCGTAGTTTGAAAGAACAGAATTTCAGCCGAGACAAGAAAAAGGATGCATCGCGCCGTCGTCTGGTGCGCCAGCTCTATCGCAAGCTCGACAAGACCGAGGAGTGGGTGGAGAACAACTACTACCACCTGCCCATCGAAGCGCAGCTCGCCGAACTCGTGCCTGTCTGTGGGTTCTGGAAAGATTTCGCTGCCTACGACGGTAAGGGCGGCTTCCTGTCCACGCATGTGGCTGAGGCATCGCGCAATTTCACCGAGATGATGTTTGCCATGTCGGTGTTGGATCTGCCTTTTACGGCCAAGGAGCAGAAGATGACGCGTGATGGGCTGCGTGCGACCATGTTCGCCGGTTCGCCCGTCGTCGTGTTCCATAAAGAGGTCACCCCGGCCGCTAAGACGCCGGCGGCACAGACCTTACTCGTCAGCCAGAACTTCTTTGCGCTCAACGACCGCTATCGGCATGAACACAACGAGCGTTTCGACAAGTTCGTTACGGGTGAGTTTCTGTTCCATAACGTCTACGGCTGCCAAGTCGTGCTGACGAACCCGACCTCGACGCGACGTAAGGTCGATGTGTTGATGCAGATTCCGAAGGGCGCGCTACCGGTCCAGAACGGGTTCTTTACGCGTAGCCAGCATACGCAGGTACAGCCTTACTCAACCAAGAAGCTCGAATACCATTTCTACTTCCCGTTCCCGGGCGACTTCGGGCACTTCCCTGTGCACGTCGCGACGGACGGTGACCTGCTGGCCTATACCGATGCCTTTACGTTTCATGTGGTCGCCAAGCTTTCTTCGATCGACAAGGCGTCGTGGGATTACATTTCGCAGCATGCCTCGAACGCAGAGGTGATTCGTTATCTAAACGAGAACAACATCGACCGACTGAACCTGGAACTGATCGCCTTCCGCATGCGGGATCGCAGCTTCTTCGATACGGTGACGCGTTTGCTGGAAGCGCGCCATGTCTATCATGCGACTCTGTGGTCGTATGGGATTCATCACGACGCGGTGCCGGTCATTCGGGAATTTCTGCAGAAGTCACGCTTCGCCACCATGGTCGGTTTCACCATCGACTCGCCGCTCTTGACCTTGAACCCGGTGGCGCGGCATACCTATCAGCACAAAGAGTACTGGCCGCTGGTCAACGCGCGCACCTATCAGCTCGGTGCGAAGCGCAAGGTCCTGAACGCGCAGTTCTTCGAGCAGTATGAGCGATACCTGCAGTACCTTCGCTACCGAGCGGCGCTGAGCGATGCCGACGAGGCCGCGATTGCTTATTATATGTTCCTGCAGGACCGCATTGGGGACGGCCTCAAATTCTTCGATCGCGTTGAGCGCGGAGCGGTTCCGTCGGCTCTGCAGTACGATTACATGGATGCCTATGCCGCGTTCTATCGGGCCGATGCGAAGAAGGCGCTTGCCATTGCGAAGCGGTATCAGGAGCACCCTGTCGACCGCTGGCGACACCGCTTTGCGCAGGTTACCGCGCAGGCTGAGGAGATTACGGGCGGCAAGGCCGTGGTGGTCGACAACGAGGACCGCGCACAGCGCCAGGCGCAGTTGGCGGATACGGCGGCCAGCCTGGACTTCAAGGTCGAGGATCGCAAGATGGTGGTGACATGGCAGAACCTGGCTGCCTGCCAGGTCAATTATTACCTGATGGACATCGAGCTGCTCTTCTCCAAGAAACCGTTTGTGCAGGAGATCTCAGGCCAGTTCTCGGTGATTCAGCCGAATGAATCGGTGCGCCTCGAATTGCCGCAGGGCAAGAAGACAACGACCATCTCGCTTCCGAAGCAGTATCGTGATCAGAATGTCATGGTTGAGCTGGTGGCTGACGGTATCCGTAAATCGCAGGGCTACTACCCGCATTCGCTTGGACTGCAGTTGACCGAGAACTATGGCCAACTGCGCGTGGCGCATGAGAAGCGTGGCGAGCCGCTGTCCCGAGTCTACGTCAAGGTGTATGCCCGTATGAAGCATGGCGAGGTGAAGTTCTACAAGGACGGCTACACCGACCTGCGTGGCCGCTTCGATTACACCTCGCTCAACACCAACGAGCTCGATCAGGTGGAACGTTTCGCCATCCTTATCATGAGCGAAGAGCATGGCGCGCTAATCCGCGAAGCCGCGCCACCGAAACGATAGCGTGGTAGCCGACATCACCGTCTGACGCCTCAGGGAACGAACGACAGGAAGGCGGCTACGGATCCTGCCCCGTTGCCTCTACCTCAGAGTTCTAGCGCGGCTTGTGGCATCTGTATGCGGCGCGCACTAGCCTGCCGCCGCGTCGCCCGCTCCTCAAGTTCCGCAAATTGGCGAAATTGCTTGGAATTGACCTGTTCCTGACCATCTTTTTTATTATTTCGGGATCTTTTTGAAGAAAGCGTGTGTCAGACTCGTCTAGTACATGAACGGACAGTCGAGGGTCAGTGTTTGAAGTTCAGAGATACAAGTAAGATGAGTGGCACACGGGATGCGGAGCTTGAAGCGCTCATCGCCGAGTACGAAACGCAACTTCTGCGCTTCGCGACGCGTATTGTTAACGACGCGGATGCAGCGCGCGATGTCGTGCAGCAGGCTGCGGCAACCGGCGTGGCCGAGTCCATCAAGATTGATATGCCGCCCAGTGGTCGAGTACTCACTTTTCATCGGGCTGTTCAGATCGATTGGGGATCAGACTTGAACATCGCATTCAAGTCACGCGCGACACATACGGCTCAATGGCAGGGGCAGGTATGGCCGACATTAATCCTCTTTATGGGGTTGAGCCTGGTCCTGCGCCGCCGCCGCTAAATCGGTTGGCCTCAACCTGTGCATTTCATTCCGAACTTCTCAGCGTGATGCGGTCGAGGCGATTCGCCTTTCCATGGCTCCCTTCTTTTTCGTATAATTCTCAACGCGTGCGTATGAACCGCGCTCGGTTTCGGGATTGATAGATGTGCCCATCAAGGAGAGAGTAATGCCACGAGTAACCGGTAAGGCGGTCGGGCTCTGCCCTAAAGCACCGATGAACCAAAAGTTGTGTGTTTTTACAGGATTGGTTGTCCTGTTTCTGGCTGCGACAACAACACTCCACGCCGCAACCATCTGGGATGGACCGCTGATCACCTATTCCCAACCGGGGGGCGACCCAACACAGTCCGCCAATCAGGATCCGCTTACTGCCAATGTTGTGATCACGCGTGCCCTTACTCAGGGTATTTTTAATTTGGTCAATGAAGCGGCGTACGTCAAACACACCAGCCCGACCGATACGGAGTGGGCCGTCGGGGACTTGTCAAATGCGACCAATCTCAGCTACACCACGTGGCAGCTTGTCGACGGCATCGGGAAACCTGTGCTTAATCTGCCCAATCAGCAGTTGGTCCTTCACCTTGTTACCGATGACATTTACCTGTCGGCTAAATTTACGGCATTGGGGGACCATGGCGCGGGTCTGTTTACATACATTCGGTCGACGCCCCTGGTCGTAAACACACCGCCCACCGTGAGCATCACGAACCCGGTACACAATGCCAGCTTTGCAAGCCCAGCGTCGTTGACCATCCAGGCGGATGCCACGGACGCAGATGGTTCGATCAGTGGTGTTGCGTTCTTTGATGATGCCGTGCCCCTCGGCAGTGTGACCAATCCGCCTTACGAGGTGGCGGTGCTCTTCTCGGACGGGCTTCATCCCTTGACGGCTGTCGCGACCGACGATATGGGCGCCTCAACGACGTCGACGTTGATCAATGTCAACGTCAGCACATCCAACTTACCCCCTTTGGTGACCATCACGAGCCCAACCAATGGCGCGTTCTTGGCTGCGCCCGCGAACGTGACACTCTTTGCTGACGCCAGCGATTCGGATGGCACGGTTTCCAGTGTGCAGTTCTACGATGATTCGACCCTGCTCGGGACAGATCTCGATTCGCCATTTAGTGTGGCAGCGCTTCTGTATCCCGGCACCCATCCGCTCAGTGCGGTTGCTTTGGATAACAGCGGGGCAACGTCCACGTCCACGCTTGTGTCGCTCACCGTGACCTCTGAGATTATTCCAAACCCGATCGTCGAGCTTATCCCGGCGGGGAATATCGCGGTTGATTTACAAACCATTGCCGACGGCTTGGCTGCGCCGCTGGATCTGGCTGCGCCTGGCGACGGCACTGACCGATTGTTTGTCTATGATCAGGAAGGGCGCGTCTGGGTTGTGACGAATGGCGTGGTGCTGGCCACCCCGCTACTGGATGTACGCGATCGCCTCGTCCTGTTAGGCGCTTACGACGAGCGCGGGCTGCTCGGGTTTACGGTGCACCCAAACTATGCACTTCAGCCTTTTCTCTATACATACACATCGGAACCCATTGACGGAGCTGCCGATTTTCCGAACGGCTTGGGTGGCGGCAATAACCACCAGGCAGTAGTGGCTGAATGGCGCATTAGTACAAATAGCGCCAACGTCGTGGATCCGACCTCCCGTCGCGAGATCATGCGCATCGATCAGCCCCAGTCCAATCACAACGGCGGCGCGATTCATTTCGGCCCCGACGGCATGCTCTACATCGCCTTGGGCGACGGCGGCTCCGCCAACGATGTTGCGGTTGGCCACTCTCCCGGGGGCAATGGACAGGACATAAACGTCGTCCACGGTAAATTACTGCGTATCGATGTGAACGGCAATAACGCCTCGAACGGCGAATATGGTGTGCCTGTCAACAACCCCTTCGTCGGCACCAATGGTCTCGACGAAATATGGGCTTATGGCCTGCGCAACCCGTTTTCTTTTCATTTCGAACGCGGCACCACGAACCTGTATCTGGCCGATGTTGGGCAAGGCGATATCGAAGAGGTCGACATCATTGTCCGAGGCGGCAATTACGGTTGGAGCGTACGTGAAGGCACGTTCTGGTTCGATGGCGCGGGCCATGTTGTCACGGCACCCGTGCGGCCCGTGCCGCCTGATCTTGTCGACCCCATTGCGGTGTATGACCATGATGATGGGCTGGCGATCATCGGCGGCTTTGTGTATCACGGCACGGCCATTCCTGACTTGCAGGGACGTTACGTTTTTGGTGACTGGGGCTCTTTCTCGGCGCCCAGTGGTCGACTCTTCTATTTGGACGATACCAACGGCGTGAATGAGCTACGCATCGGGCTCGACGACCGTCCGCTCGGGCTCTGGTTGCGTGGTTTTGGCGAGGGGCCGGACGGCGAGCTCTACGTCTTTTGTTCGCGTCAGCTTGGGCCTTCAGGAACCACCGGTCGCATGATGAAGTTGGTCCCGGCGCCGGATCCGCTCCGAATCACGGGGCTTGCTCCGAGCAATGGTACCCATATCGCTGTCGGCGTGAGTGGCGGGGCAGGGCCCTTTGCACTTCAGGAGCGCCCAACATTGGACGACCCTCTCTGGCGCGATGCCGCCCTTGACGCCACGCGATCGGTTCTGTTTCCGCTCGCGGACACGAGCGGGTTCCTACGCACTGTCGATGTCGGGCATTTGGCGCCGCGACCGTTGAGTCTCGTCCTGTCCGGTGGCGCTCAGCATCCGGCGAATGCCTCCACCGCAGAGGGCGGCGGCATTTTTCGTTTGGACGGCAACAGCTTGTCGTTCGATTTGCGCTACGCAGGGCTGGCCGCGGTCGCAACGGCCGCGCACATACACGGTCCAGCCGACACATCGGCTGATGCGCCTCCTGTGGTCGTGCTCAACGCGTACAACGGCGGCACCTGGGGTACGAACGGAACGCTATCGGGTGTCATCGTGCTGACGGACGTACAGAAGGCGATGATGCTCGGCGGACAGACGTATGTGAACATTCACAACCCGACGTTCCCGGGCGGTGAGGTTCGCGGCCAGATCGTGCCGGCCAACATGCACGTCGCTCTGCGTTCGGCCAACGCGGTTCCGGATAGCGGCACCGGAGCGCATGGTCTCGGCCATGTTGTGTTGG
>JAPKCZ010000108.1 GCA_028822745.1 Kiritimatiellia bacterium
TTTCCAATGCTGTGAGAGATAACGCGTGGGGTGTTCTTGATATCGACTTGGAGACGGTTGAAGAAGCCTTTTCACTTCCCGGAGAGTTTCACCGCGATCCTGCCGACCGTTTTATCGTGGCTGCGGCCCGTTTGAACCGTCTGGTGGTACTGACCGCCGACCGAAAGATTCTCGATTACCCGCATGTGCAGAGCGCGATGTAGGCAGAGCGCTATCTCGTTAACACAAGGACCCAAATGAGAAGACGAACATTTATATCGGCAGCCGGGGCGGCAGCGGCCAGTACGGTTTTGCCAAAATTCGCCATCGCCAAATCAGCTGCATCGGCAAACAGCAAGGTGAATGAGACCCCCACGTTTCATGCGAACCTCTACGCCAAGCGCATGCAATGCTAGGCCGGTGCGCTCGGAAAAATCATCTACTCCGAGAGCGGATACGATCATGACTTCGGGCCCAAGGGCTGCGTTCTCGCTCTGCTCTGTGTGTGCTCATCTTCTGTCTCCATGATCACCCCCCTCATTCGTTCTCAGGATGGAGTCTCAATCACATTGACAAAGAGGGGAAGGCGTAGATTGGCGGAGGGAGAGGGATTCGAACCCCCGGACGGTCTCCCGTCGCCGGTTTTCAAGACCGGTGCTTTCAACCGCTCAGCCATCCCTCCGTGGGGTGTGACGCCAGTAAGGCGTTTGAGCAAGAAGAAGGAGAATATGGCAGAAACCGTTCGCAGATTCAATACAGGACTTGGCGCAACGTAGTCAGAAATCAGTAGGATCGGCCCAATGGGACTGATCCAACCGATTTCTCGGGGATTCTCCAAGCAGGCGATTGACAGGGCATTCGCCCATGACGATACTGTTTTTAACGATGTCTGCCACACCTTGGCAATGACGCGTCTATTATTCCCGGGGGGGGCGAATGAGTCGAATCAGGAGCAGCGGTGGTGGTATCGGAAGCGAAAAACGCTCAATGGCGGCGGAGAGCAGTTGTTCGTGATTTTGAAGGCCACAAGGTTGAGTTAACTCAGAGCTGAGTGCGCAAGCTTTCGGCACTCACGCTGCGTTACCCTAATCTTTACCGTTGTCTGATCTGGCTGCTGTTCATGCTGTCGGGCGAACAGCACCCAACGATCCTACATATATTTCTGGAGCAGGATCTTCAAGTCCACGCCGCTTTTTTCCTGCACAACCTCGCCGACGATGGTGGCGAATTTGGGGATCAGGCTTCTGTCCAGGTTTAGTGCGCTGAAGCCTGTCGCCAATTTGGCGAGAACGGCAACTTTTTCTCCGCCAATGGCTGAGGCAAGACCGCCCAGTAACTTGGCGCCGCCACGACCACCGGTGTCGGGGCTCGCTTTAATGAGGTCGTCGATGTTCCCAAGGGCGTCCGCCAGGCTTGAGAAGTCTGCGCCGCTCAGCTTTTCTTTCGCTATCTTAAAGAGTAGACCGGCACCGCCTTTTGCCTGCGCCTCTCCAATGCCGAGTTCGCTGACGAGTTTTGCGATCAGTGTGTCCATGGTGTTTCCTTTGTGCTGTTCTGTTTTTGTGGCACTTAATAGATCGAAGATAAGATTAACCACGCAGTACGCAGAGGACACGGAGAGGAGAAGAAATGGATTCCGTAACCTCTTCTCGGCGTTCTCTGAGTCCTCCGCGGTTAATGTTCCCTTGGGCCAATGGGGGGGGTTAGCTGAGGTTGGCAGGTTGGCCGGTGTTGTCCAAGATGGCCTGCCAGAGAAGGCCGTCGGGGTTGATGCATTTACGCTGTTCAACGGCTTTCTCGACGGGGACATGCACGAAATGGCCGTTCCACAGGCCGATGATGATGCCGGTACGTCCTGACATGGCGGCGTGGACCGCATGTGCGCCCAGTTGAAAGCAAAAAACGGAGTCGTTGGCCGTGGCTGGTGCGCTACGGATGATGTAGGAGGGGTCGACGTACTTCATGTAGGCCGGCGTCCCCAGCGCCTCAAAATGATTGCTGATCGCTTGCTTGAGGAAGAGACCGATGTCGCCGAACTTGACGTTTCCGGAGGCATCATTGCCTTGCGATTGCACATAGGCTTGGCCTGCACCTTCGGCCACAACAATCACAGCGTGCGACTTTTTCGTCAGACGTTTTTCCAGATAGTCGAACAAACGCTCGAGGGTGAAAGGCACTTCCGGCACCAGCACGAGGTTGACATCGCTGGACGCCAGGGACGCATGCGCCGCGACAAAGCCCGACTCGCGTCCCATCAGTTTCACGAGACCAACGCCGTTGCGCACGGACTGGGCTTCCTTGTGAATGCCCGTGATGGGGGCCCGGCTCATGGCGACGGCGGTATCGAAGCCAAAAGTACGCTCCGTATAGTTGACGTCGTTATCGATGGTTTTTGGAATACCGACGATGGCGATATCGAGTCCGCGCCGCCTGACTTCGGCGGTAATTTCGCTGCTGCCGCGCTGCGTGCCGTCGCCCCCAATGGTGAACAGCATGCGCACACCCTGGGCGGCGAGGTGGTCGACGATGTCGTTGGTGTCCTGGCGACCGCGCGAGGAGCCTAGAATGGTTCCGCCATCGTTATGAATGTCCTCAACGAGCTCAGGTGTCAGCGCAATGGGATCATGTCCGTAGGTTTGAATGAGCCCTTCGTAACCGTAACGGAAGCCAAGGATACGGCGAACCCCGTAGCGGTCATGCAGGACCATGGTCAGCGCGCGAATGACATCGTTAAGGCCGGGGCACAGACCGCCACAGGTCACGATGCCGGCAACAACCTCGGTCGGATCGAAGTGGATGCAGCGGCGCGGGCCCGCCAGTTCCAGCGTTTCGGCCTTCGGGTGCACCCCATCTGGGCTCGTGGTCGCATCGACAAGCACACGCGTATCGTCGCGCACGTAGGTGCGGCTTTTCAGTGGCGTTTCCATACGGCATTCACCGAGCGGCCCCAAGGTAATAGATTTGTTCATTTTAGGCTCAATTTCGCGTTTTCTTACAATTGCTTAGCACAATAGCGCCTTTCGGTCGCAAAGGCACGCGATTTTGCTTTCCCTGTATTGCTAAAAGTGGTCTACTGCACGGCTCAATACCCCGCGCCGTAGCATAAGTTGATGGCCTACGATATGGGGATCTCAGTTTGGTGATGGCATCAGCTTTGGCCTGTTGGTTTGAAAATCCATAATAGGCTGCGCCTTCTCCTCCATGTAGCTATCGAAATTAATTGTGGGATGTTCGGCTCCGGTGAAGACGGAGCGAAGACCCGGAAGGATGTTATTGCCGTGAAATATGAGACCCTTGCTATCGCTTTGAGTATTTGCGCTATGCTGTCGTGTGTTGTTGGATGTGGAAGCAAAGATGACGCGTCATCTTCGACTGCCGAGGGATTGAGCGAACCGCCGACTCCGCCAACCGCATCAGAAGGTTCATCCAGCGAAGGATCTTCGAGCGAAGGATCTTCAAACGGTGCTCCAAGCACAAACGCTTCTGCTGAACAGCCATCTCCAGATACTGTCATTGTGACCGTTGACGGCAAATCGCTAACCACCGGCATGGCCATGGGTATGGCGCAGGAAATGGCGGCGCGTCAAGGCGTGCCACCTCAGATGATGGAACAGTTCATGGGCCAGATGGGTGCTCGTTTGAATGAACAGATCGTGGATCAGTTTATTGGACGTACACTGGTTGAAAACGAAGCTGCACGTGTGATGCCCGCTGCAAGCGACGAAGAAGTCGACGTCGTGCTGGCGCGCCTGAAAACAACCCTTCCAGAAGGCATGACGCTTGAAGCCGCGTTGGCCGCTCAGAACCAAACCGAAGCGGAACTTCGGGCCAGCATCGGCGCCAGTGAACAGGTTCGTAAACTCTACGAAGAAAAGACGGCTAGCCTGCAATCTTGCACGGACGAAGCGGTTAACGCTTTCTATACGAACAACGTTGAGCGTTTCAAGACGGAAGAGTCGATCACGGCCAGCCACATTCTGATCTCATGCGAGGCATCGGCCGATGAAGCCGCCCACGCGACTGCCAAGGCAGAAGCTGAAGCTGTTCTGGTTGAACTCGGAGAGGGCGGCGATTTCGCCGAGCTCGCCAAGACGCGTTCGTCCTGCCCCAGCAAAGACCGTGGCGGCGTGCTTGGTACATTTGCACGCGGCAAGATGGTTCCGGAATTCGAAGCGGCCGCTTTCTCACAGGAATTGGGTAAAGTTGGTTCTGTCGTGAAAACGCAGTTCGGCTACCACATCATTTTGGCTACCGAAAAAGTCGACGCGGGTCAACAACCTCTTGAGGCGGTTTCCGACGGTATCCGCACGCAGATCGATGGCCAAGCGAAGGATGAACTGTTCACGTCGTTCGTTGATTCGCTCCGTGAAAACGCAACCATCGCATATGCCGCAGGTGCCGGGCCGGCAGCTAAGGCCCCAGTCGTCGAGACCCCAGCAACTGAGGCTCCAGCGGCCCAGTAAGGCTCAGGTCTATAGCCGCACAGAAATGCCTCGTCTTTACCGTAATCTTTACCATTGTCTTGTCTGCTTCAAGACTTGGGTAAAGATTAGGGCAAAGATAGAGATGCAGAACGGCGACGTGACACCTAATGTATTTTAGCCGTGCTCGTACATCTGCGAGTGCAGCGGAACGCTCGCACGCGCAAAGCTATGTTTGAAGAACTCGACTACCAACAGACCGAACTCGGCGAGCTGATTCTACAGCGCCGCAGCGCCGTCGAGGTCGACGGGCGTGATGTCTTCGAGGTGAAGCTGAACGACGAGTATCTGATGTCGTCGCTTTTTGTCGATGGCGAAGTCGCGCTCACTGAGCTGGGTTTGGCCGCCTTGAGCGGCTCGGCATGGGACGTGGTTGTGGGCGGGCTCGGACTGGGCTTTACTGCTGCGGCGACGCTGACCTGCGACGCTCTTTCCCGTTTGACTGTGGTGGAGGCCCTTGGGCCTGTCATTGACTGGCATCGCCGTGAGCTCGTGCCCAACGGCGCTCTCCTCAGCAACGATGCGCGTTGTCAGTATCTGCACGCCGACTTTTTTGCTTTAGCGCGCGGGCAGGGCTTCGATCCCGCCCATGCCGGTCATCAGTTCGACGCGATCCTTCTGGATATCGATCATACGCCGGACGCCTTGCTCAACCCGAGCCATGCGGATTTCTACAGCCTCCCTGGATTAACGCGATTGCGTGACTTCATCAAGCCGGGTGGGGTCTTTGCGCTGTGGTCCAACGACGAGCCGGATGCGCCGTTCTTGGACATGCTTCGTAGCGTGTTTGATGAAGCAGAAGGCCATGTGGTTCGTTTTGAGAACCCCGTCCAAGGCGGTACAGCGACGAACGGTGTCTACGTCGCCCGCGTGTCGGCGTAAGGGCTGCTGAACGTTCCTGAACGCTCAAGCGAAATTGCGCTCGTAATCGTAATCCTGATCATAATCTTAATCGGTTTTTTTTAGGCAACCTCAGGATTAGGATTAAGATTCACTAGCATCCCATAGGGCTGAATATCGGGCATGAAAAAGCCGCTTTTCTTCAGCGCTGAGTTGACCGAATATGTATTTTCACAACGCGAAACGTGGGCGAAGACCCGGTCGTGCTTCTTGGGCTCTGCAAAAGCGGCGTCGCCGGGCTCGTTATCCTCGCCCTCTGCCGCCGCACTCCAAATTCAAGAGCCCAAAAAAATGTGAGTTACAACGAGGGCGTTGCCCGCACGGCTCTGCGTCCTCCGTGAACTCTGTGGTTAATCTTTTCTTTGGCCTATGGGATGCTAGTGATTAAGATTAAGAACGCAATCGAACGGCCGCTTAATCGCCGAAGCAGGTGCCGACTTGGCGTGCGGATTCGACCCAGGGGTGAGTTGGCGGGACGAGGTTTTTTGCACCCGCGACATCTTCTAGAGGGACGGCTTTCGCGTTGTCGCCGCGGGCGGCAACCATAATGCCGTATTTGCCGTCACTCATATATTGTGCTGCTGCCGTGCCAAGGCGCGTCGCCAATACTCGGTCTGCGGCCGAAGGCGTGCCGCCGCGTTGTAGGTGACCAAGAATCGTCAGTCGCGATTCGAGCCCAGTCAGTTCTGCCAAGGTGTCTGTCAGTCGAACCGTGTGGCTGACATGTTGTCGATAATAGGCATTGAGCGCATCCGTCGCTTTGCGTTTCGCTGATTTAGAACCGGCGTTGGCCTTGGCACCTTCGAGCCGTTTCAGGTCATCAAGCGCGTCCATGGATGTGGCGCCTTCGGCGACGACGACGATGCTGAACTTCTTGCCTGCTTTATGCCGACGGACAACGGTTTCGGCGACAACCTTGGTGTTGTAGGGGATTTCCGGAATTAAAATCGTATCCGCGCCACCGGCAATACCGGCGCCAAGCGCTAGCCAGCCTGCGCGGTGACCCATGACTTCAACAACAATGATGCGACCGTGGCTCATCGCGGTGGAATGCAGGCGGTCAATCGCCTCGGTGGCAATCCCTATGGCTGTGTCGAAGCCGAAGCTGACATCGGTCAGGGCGACATCGTTGTCGATCGTTTTGGGAAGCGTAACGACATTCAGTCCGGCTTTCTGAAGCCGGTAGGCATTCTTCTGGGTGCCGCCGCCGCCGATGCAGACGAGCGCGTCTAAGTGATGCTTTTTGTAGGTCTCGACCGCGGCGTCGGTCATGTCCAAGACTTTTCCACCGACAGGCATCAGGTGTGGTTTGTCGCGGCTCGTGCCTAGAATGGTGCCACCGTCCGTGAGAATGCCGGACATGGCAGGGCTTTTCAGTGGGATGCTGCGGTCTTGGATCAGGCCGCGAAACCCATCCAGGAAGCCCGTGAAGGCCATGTC
>JAPKCZ010000109.1 GCA_028822745.1 Kiritimatiellia bacterium
GCCAAGAGTTGATGAATGGGCACATCACGATTGGGCGGAAGTTTCCGACGATTAATCAGCAGTTGCTCTATTCCTTCGGCATACAGGATCAGGAATTCATCGTTGCCTATGAGATGGACGATCTACCGCTTTTCTCGGATCTGGTTCAGGACCTTCGCGCCACCGAAGCACGCCTCTACACGCTTCTAGATACGCCGATCATTACCGGCATGCTGCGTACGCCGAAAATGTTGGCTGACATGGTTGCCGGTGCCTGAGCGGGGTTGTATGTCCACATTTAACGACAACTTCCTGCGCGCATGCCGCCGTGAGTCGGTGGATCGTATTCCGGTGTGGTTCATGCGTCAGGCCGGTCGCTACCAGCCCGAATATCGAAAGATTCGAAAATCCCTGTCGCTCATGGATATCGTCCACACTCCGGACGTTTGCACCGAGGTGACGCTTCTGCCCGTGAAGCAACTCGATGCAGACGCTGCGATTCTCTTTTCGGACATCATGACACCGATCGGAGCGATGGGTGTCGACTTCGAAATTCGCGAAGGTATTGGGCCGTGTATTGACAACCCGCTGCGAACCGCAACCGATGTCGCCCGTGTGCGCCAGGTGGATTTCGAAACGGAGTTGCCGCACGTCAAGGAAACCATTGCGATGCTGCGCCGTGAACTGTCGGTCCCTTTGATTGGATTCTGCGGCGCACCATATACGCTGGCTTGCTATCTCGTGGAAGGCGGTCCATCAAAGCACTACGCCCACGTCAAAAGCATGATGTATGGTGATCCAACGACGTGGCATCGGCTGATGGAATCCTTAACCGATGGCATGATCGATTATTTGCGTTTTCAGGCCGACGCTGGCGCTCAGGCTTTGCAAGTCTTTGATAGCTGGATTGGCAGCCTGGCGGCTTCCGATTACCGCACCTATGTCAAACCGCACATGAGGCGTTTGTTCGAGGCGATACGCGCATCGACCGATGTGCCATTACTTCATTTTGGTGTAAATACAGGGCATCTCCTTGAAGACTTGAAGGACGCGGGGGGGCAGGTCATTGGCATTGACTGGCGCACAGAGTTATCAGAGGCACGTCGGCGTCTGGGGCCTGATGTCGCGCTTCAAGGCAATCTGGATCCCGGATTGATTTTGGCACCCGCAGAACAACGCCGCGCGCGCGTTGATGAGATTCTTTCGCAAATGTCCATGAATGGATACATTTTCAATCTGGGGCATGGTGTCTTGCCGATGACGGATGGCGCCGTGTTGCGCGACGTCGCCGACCAGGTTCATGCCGCGACGCCACCTACACGGTAAGGATGGCCTGGATCGGCCTGTCATGTACATGAAGAGAGCTGTTCTGATACTTGCATACGGCGCCCCCAACGCGCTTGAGGATGTCGAACCGTTTTACACCGATATTCGCCGAGGCAACAAACCGCCCCCGGAATTGTTGGAAGAACTCATGGGTCGCTATCGCGCCATTGGTGGGTCGTCACCGCTACTGGGAATTACGCAGCGTCAGGCCAATGCGTTGGCCGAGCGAATGGGCAGCGATGTTGCCCCCTATATTGGCATGCGGCATTGGACGCCTTGGATCAAGGACACCGTAGCGCAGATGTCGCGTGACGGCATCGATGACGCTGTTGTTCTCGTGATGGCCCCGCATTATTCCAGCATGAGCATCGCCAAATACCGCGCCTTGGTCGATGACGCCAATCAAGCGCTGTCGAAGCCCATGCGGATACGTTTTATAAACTCTTGGCATACAGAGCCCGCTTTCGTGTCGAGCTTGGCGCAGCGCGTCCGACAAGCGTTTGAACACTTTTCCGCAGAAGAACGTGAACGCCTGACCGTTCTTTTCACGGCCCACAGTCTGCCTGAAAAGAGTCTTAAAGATGGTGATCCCTATTCTGAGCAATTGCTCGAGACCAGTCGTTTGGTCGCGGACGCCGCCGGCATTAAGAACTGGCGCTTCGCCTTTCAAAGTGCGGGCCGAACGCGCGACCCTTGGTTGGGACCTGACATACTGACCGTCTTGGATGAGCTCGCGTCAGAGAAGCAAAGCGCCGCATTGGTTTGTGTCGTGGGCTTCGTGGCGGACCACTTGGAAGTGCTCTATGACATCGATGTTGAAGCAATACCGCACGCAAGCGGTCTTGGTATTCATCTCGAGCGGATTGAGATGTTGAACGACGACCCTGTCCTGATTCAGGGCCTGGCCAACGTCGCGCAACGCGCCTTTGCGTCGATGTCGCCCGCGCTATAGGCACCCCAGAATGGTACGCATTTAAGGGGTTTTAGCATGGTTCCGCAGGCTTTTAAGACCTTCTGTAAATGGCTTTAGACGTTGATACTGGAGTGGCTTCAACCCATGCCATCCGGCATGCACGCTTCTTGGACTAAGATGGACCCTTGGATTGGGCGCGTGCCTTGCGCATCACTTGACGCCGCGCCAGCTTCTTGAGCGCGATTTCCGCTTCTTTCCAATTGGGCTTCAGCTCTAGAGCGACCACCACTTCGAGAATGGCGGCGTCGATATGGTTTTCTGCGGCCAGCGCGACGGCATAGGTGTAGTGCATGTTGGGGTCATTGGGGTGCATTTCAACCAGGCGCGCATAATGTGGCAATGCGGCCGCACGATGTCCTTGGTTCTGGAGGAGGGTGGCGAGGTTGAGTCGCGCCTCGACGTAGTCCTCGTCCAATGCGACGGCTTTTGCGTAGGCGTCGCTTGCCGCGTTGTGTTCCGCCATGGCTTCAAACACCGCACCCATATTGTTGTAAGCTTTCGCATTTCCGGGATCCCGTGTCAGCGTCTTTTCGAATTGAGACAACGCGGCCTTGTTTTTACCAACGGTTGCATAGACGCCGCCCAGATTCAGGTAACCGGCTGAATTATCCGGCGTTCGCTTGATGGCGTGTTTAAATGCGCTTTCGGCGTCTTCATAGCGTTGCATCACAAAATAGATGTTGCCCAAATTGTTGTAGTAGCCGCCTACATACGGGTTCAGTTCCACCGCCCGTCGACAGAAGGGCTCTGCTTTCGCGTGGCGGCCCGCACGCGCCAAAGCGGTACCAACGTTATGTTGAATGCTTGCGTAATACGGTGCAAGTTCGGCCGCGGATGCCCACATGTGCGCGGCTTTGTCAAAACGGCCAAACTCGGTATAGAGCCGTGCCAGACTGGTGGTTAGCTGAAAGTCATCCGGTTGTGCACGTCGTCGTTTCTCATAGGTCATCACGTGACGGACCCGCTCGGCCTCGGTTTGACGGCTTTGAAGTAGCGTCACGCGATTGACGTGACGTTGTAGGCGATCCACGTGGTCAAACTGCTGCGTGAAAGGCGGGCGGCGCACGATGTCTAGAATCGACAGAGCCATGTGGTATTCGTCCCATACGGTCAACGCCAGCGCATGGGCGCATGCCTCCCTTCGAGGTGGGGTCGTTGAGGCCAGCGCTTCGAACCCCTTGGTTTTTGCCAGCGCGTCAAACAAGCAGCGTGCCACAATGTAATGCCCGTCGAAATTCATGTGAACGTGTTCGTGGAAAAAATCGTCGCCGGGACAGGATGTACTGTTCATGGCTTCCGATTGCAGGGCGGCTTGCGCGTCGGCGAGCTGGACGTTTTTGGCGTTTGCCTGCTGCGCGACGCGGCGCACAGTGGCGTTTAATTCGGAATCCGTGCGGAAGCGCAACCCGTCTCTATCGCGTGCGCTTGTGTATAGGGCGGCCGCTCGTTCAGGATCGCCGTCGACTTCCAGGCATTGGGCCAAGCGGAACTGCAGTTCGGCGTGCTCGGCGTCAATCTGGCTCGCATCCTCATAGGATTTAATGGCCAATGTAAATCGCGCCTGTGCCTGATGGTTGGTTCCTTCTGCGAAGACTTTTAGCCAAGCGGCGTGTTTTTGCCCGCGCTGTGCATGTGAAAATAGCGACGCGAATGGCGACGCCTCACGCAAATTCGTGGGCACCGTGCAAAGGAGTACGGCGGGTCCATCGTCTGCGGTGGCGAGGTTGCTAATTGCCACAAGGTTCTTTTCAAAATGGCGGCGTACGCTTCTTAAGCGGCGGTCATTGTGGGCAATGGGGGTTTCTGTGAACATCGCCATGCCGCCCCAGTCGCGACCGGCCTGTGCGGGCGTTGCGGTCGCCAGCGTGAGGCGGTCGCGCCACTGGCCTAGACGGGTTCCGGAGACCCATTGTCGAAAGCGAATCGCGCTGAGACTGGAACTGTGCCGCCCGAACGCGGTCCCCGGACCGTAGGGCCCAACCACTTCCGTGTTACCCAGATAGGTAATAATGGCATCAACATCGTTGGCGCGCGCTTCATTGCCGATTATACGGGCCTCGTGGGAATTGATAGCAACCGATGCAGCGTTGATGAGTTCATATGTTGTGTCTGGGTCGGCGTCGCGCAGCATATGCTCAAGGATGCGTCCAAAGCCGAAGCCGACGTTCGGAAAACCCGCCGCTACGGAATCCCCCAGAATAAGGATACGGCGTGTGTTAGGTGCCTTTTCTCTTGGGATGTGGAAGGACATTGGGTCTCTTGCCATGGCGGGTGGGAAATAGCGCCACGCAAAACGCGGATTGGCACTTACCTGCTGCCCATCCGGCGTGGGAAGGATGAATCGTGGATCATATCCGCTTCCCGCCGCGCGCAACAACGCTTCTGCCAGGGCAATGAGGGCAAGGGTCGCAAGGCATGCGGCCCCGATTCGGTAGCCTGTTTTCGTGGGAATCCATTTGATGACCATGGGCGCATACCTTACCATGCCTGACTGCGAATCCAATCACGGAGTGCGGGATTGCTGTAGCGTCGCTGTCTGAATCACTATGTCATTTAATTCACTACCATTTCTGGTCTTTTTTCCAATCGTTTTGGCTATCTATTTCCTGATGCCGAATCGGTGGTGCCGGGCCTGGCTCCTTTTGGCGAGCTACCTCTTTTACGCCGCATTTATTCCGGCCTTTCTTCTGCTTTTACTCGCATCAACGCTGGTTGACTACGTGGCTGGACGAGCGATGGCCGCGCCGTCGGCGCCGCGCCAGAAGCGTGCTTGGCTGATGGTCAGCCTACTCGTTAACCTGGGGCTGCTCTGTGCATTCAAATACGCAGGCCTGCTTGTCTTTACCGTAGATCAGGTCGCGGCGTTACTCAGCGGGGAGGGGGGGGCGTCAACCGTGCTGGCAAGTGTGGTTGTGCCTATCGGTATTTCCTTTTATACGTTTCAAACGCTTGGCTATGTCATTGATGTTTATCGCGGCGACGTGCGTGCGGAATCCAATCTGTTGCGCTTCGCTTTGTACGTAGCGTATTTCCCGCAACTGGTGGCAGGCCCCATTGAGCGTGCGAAACGCCTTATTCCGCAGCTCGCGGAGCGCAAGGCCTTTGATGCGGCGCGACTGATGGACGGCTTGCAGCTGATGGCGTGGGGCTTTTTCAAGAAGCTGGTTATCGCGGATCGTGCCGCGCTGTTGGTGGAACCCGCATTCAGTCGCCCTGGCGCCGTCGGCTCGATGCAAGTCCTCTTGGGGCTGTACGCATTCGCGATTCAGATTTACGCTGATTTTTCTGGTTACACCGATATTGCGCGCGGGGCCTCGCGTTGTCTCGGCATCGAACTGTGTATCAACTTCAAACGCCCATATAGCGCCGATTCGCTACGTGATTTTTGGCGCCGCTGGCACATCTCGCTATCCACCTGGTTTCGAGACTATCTCTATGTCCCGCTGGGTGGCAGCCGCAAGGGATTGGCGCGCCAGTGTTTGGCCATCCTTGTCGTCTTTCTTGTTGGCGGTCTTTGGCATGGCGCGAGCTGGATGTTTGTCCTGTGGGGCGCTGTGCACGCCACCCTTCTCGTCGGTGAAGCTGTCGCGGGCCATCTGTTCAGACCGCGCGCCGTTTCGTCATGGTGGGGTCGTCTCTGTCGGCAATGTGTGGTGTTCCATCTGGTCACGCTGGCGTGGATTCCGTTTCGAGCAACATCCCTCGACGAGGCTGCCGCCATATGGCGTGTCCTGTGGGGGACGAGTGCGTCGGTGACCGAACATGTCCCTGTGCTCGCGTGGCCGGGGGTCACGGTGTTGGGGCTGGCTCTCGGCGTGATGCTCTTTGTTGAGCGTCTCGCGGAGGATCCTCGTTGGGTGCAACGCATTCAACGAGGGCATGCGTGGCAACAGTGGGGCCTGCTCTGTTTGCTGGGCGCGTTGGTGTTTCTTTTTGGCGTGACCGAAACGCGAACGTTTATCTATTTCCAATTCTGACCACGCCGTCGGCGAACTCAGAATTTGCGCGCGTGTGTCTGGATGGCTTCCATGAGTTCTACCATGCTGAAAGGCTTGGGCATGAACTTGCAGACGCTTTCGAATTGCTTGAGTTCGGCGTCGTCAAAATCACCGTGGTCTGCCATGAGAATTGTCGGCACGTCCAATCCTTCGCTCTGCATGAGCAAAAGCAGCTCAATGCCATTGATGCGCGGCATGTTGATATCCAATAGCATGCAGCGGCAATCTTCCGTCTTCAGGTGTCGATACGCATCGGCGCCGTCAATAGCGGTTTCGACACGGTAGCCGCAGTCTGCAAGCGCTGCTTCCAGCAATTCGCGTAATTGTTCATCGTCATCTACAACAAGAATCATTTGGCACCTCTTTGAATATCGTCGCTCGTTGGCTCTAGTTGTACACGAAAAGGAGTCAGGAGGCAATGGATACCTTCGATTTGGACGTCATGTCCCGCACGATCATGTCCGTGGAACACTGCCATCGCCAACGACGACGCTCCCAAAACGTCGCGTCGCGTGACGAGCCAT
>JAPKCZ010000110.1 GCA_028822745.1 Kiritimatiellia bacterium
GCCCAAGTCAGGGACGTAGACATAGCGATTGCCCGGAGCCACATTAATGGAGTGTGCGTGTGCTTTGTCCTGACGCCCAGGATGCACGTGCGAGCCATGCGTTAAGGCGTGTTGTACGCTCGCGGTGGATAGCACACCATTCACGTCCAGCGGAAGCAACCCGGCAGTTCCCTCGCCGTAGTCTGCAAAGAACAGTGCCGACGCAGTCGCGTCTAGCGAGACATGACAAGCACGCCCCGCGCTCGTCGCCGCGACGCCCCGCATGGCAAGCCCACCCGTCGCAGCCTCAACGGCAAAGGCATAGGCGTGGCCGCCACCTTCTGCGCTCGAACCATCGCCGACGGCATAGAGAATCGGTCGTTTGGGATGCGCGGCCAGAAACGTCGGATTGGCCACCTCTGCGGCGAGCGCAGCCGCGCTAAGCGTCCCTGTTTCTGGATCGAATGTGCTGCAATATATGCCTGTACTCGTTCGTCGCGTGTACGTTCCGACGTACACCCGCAATAGGTGTTGATCATTCATTACGGCATGATAGTGAGCACATGAAATGAACACGAGCTTTTCGTTGTTGCGCTTTATGCATCGAAACCCGACCATGGCGCGCCTATGACCTTTTCCACCACCTCTATCGGCGTCGCGGCCGGCTTGGCTTGCGCGCTAAGTCAAACGGCAGCCTACATTTTTTCACGCTTGTTTGTTCTGCGATCGCGTAGCGCAGTCATGCACTTGCTCCTGTTTTCGCACGCCATCATGGGCGTCGTCGCCGTCATCGGCCTCGCCTGCACAGCCCCGCTCGATCTGCCTCCCTTGCGCGTGTACGCCAACAGCCTGATGGCCGCTACTGGCTTTTTTGTTTTCGGTCAAATTGGCCTGTTGTCGCTGATGCGAATCACGTCTCCGTCGGGCATCGCCCCCCTGCTCGGCTTAAAAATCATTGTGCTGGCGTTTCTAAACCTGATCCTTTTCGGTGAAAACCTGCGCATGCCACAATGGGGCGCCGTTGTGCTCTGCGCATCGGCCGCCCTGATCCTCAATGCGGCTGGCGCGAAACTCAGCAAACGCTTGATGCTCTTGGTGCTCTTCACCTGCTCAGGCTATTCATTGTCCGACCTGGGCATCAGCCAACTTGTGCAGCACCTGGGCGAACCCGGCTCAATCACAGCAGCCCTGAAAGCAGCCTTTCTCTGCTATGCACTGCTTGGCGCCTTTAGCGTGATTGTGATCGCCATACAGCGCCCTCGCTGCGACTGGCGCGCCTTTCGTCGTTTCGGCATTCCCTACACCATTCTCTGGTTCTTTGCCATGTTGGTTCTCTTTCTATCGATATCCAGCATCGGACCGGTCTACGCCACGATCTTGCAGTCGACACGCGGGCTCTGGTCCGTCCTTGCGGGTGCCACCATCGGCTACATGGGCCTGGTCCACGTGGAAGCCCGTATGGGCCGCTTCAGCATCGCGCGCCGCATCCTCGCCGCCCTCATGATGGTCACCGCCATCTGGCTCTACAGCCGCGCCTAGCCGTCGCGCTTTTTACATGACCACGCTTCTGCGCTTGAAATCAGATGCCCTTGCCGTCCATGCTCAGCGGACATGACAAACGCACATCCCATTTCCATCGGGCAACTTCAACTCGGCAACGTCCCACGCGTCGTCGGCACGACCATCACCCGCCAAGCGCTGCGCGAGCTTGCCAGCGGTGCGCGTGAACCGCATTGCGATATTGTTGAACTGCGACTCGACCTAATGGACCCCGCGCCCGACGACGCATGGCTTGACGACGCACGCTCACTCCAGCAACGTGGAACGCCTGTGCTTGCCACCATGCGCGCTGAATTCGAAGGCGGACACGCCGCGGGCGACGCAGAACGACGCACCACGTTGCTGCAGGCGCAAGCCGCCTGCGCCTGCATCGACATTGAATCGCGCAGTGTCATCTGCATGGCGTTGTGCGATGCGGCGCTTGAACATGAGCGTCCTATTATCGTCTCCTACCACGACTTCGACGCCACGCCTGGCGTGGCGCGACTCACGGATGTCCTACACAACATGTGCACACACCCCAACGTCATTCCAAAGATTGCAACCATGGTTAATACCCCGGATGACATCGCCATCCTGTCTGAGGTCGCAGCCATTGATATCGGCCGGCCCAAATGCCTGATCGGCATGGGCCCAATGGGCGTTTCAACACGACTCGATCTCGCCACACAGGGCTCCGCCCTGGCGTACGGGTTTCTTGATGCGTCCGGCGC
Organism: Kiritimatiellia bacterium; assembly: GCA_028822745.1. Classification (GTDB taxonomy): domain Bacteria; phylum Verrucomicrobiota; class Kiritimatiellia; order UBA8416; family JAIOPI01; genus JAPKCZ01. The sequence goes on from JAPKCZ010000110.1 coordinate 2,253, forward strand.
ACCGGGCCAGATCGCCTGCGGCGACATGCAGCGCCACTTCGCTTCGCTTTAGAAGTCGCGCGACATCCGCATCAATCCAGATGCGCGAAATCCATATCTTTGGCGGCCTTGAGTTCGTCGGGCCGATTGACGCACGTGCTGCTCGGTGCAGCATGCAGTGTGCCCGGCTCCTGCTCCGCGCGATCGGCGATCGCCAACATGGCCTCCGCAAAAGCGTCGAGCGTTTCCTTGCTTTCCGTTTCAGTCGGTTCAATCATCATGGCTTCCTTGACGATCAACGGAAAATAAACAGTCGGCGGGTGAAAGCCGTAATCCATCAAGGCTTTGGCGATGTCAATCGCATGCACACCATGCTTCACCTGATTCTTGGCCGAGATGACAAACTCATGCATGCAGGTGCGATCATAAGGAAGGTCGTACTTGGTTTTGAGAATATTCATCAAATAGTTCGCATTGAGAACGGCGTTTTCGCTGGCCTCGATCAAGCCTTCCCGACCCATGGACATGATATAGGCATAAGCACGTAGTAGAACGCCAAAGTTTCCGTAGAACGGTGCGATATAGCCGATCGATTCGGGGCAATCGTAATTCAACTGATACGTACTGTCGTCGCGCTTTTCGATACGTGATGTCGGAAGGAACGGCACCAGATGCTCCTGCACGCCGACCGGTCCAGCCCCCGGCCCACCGCCGCCATGCGGGGTGGCGAAGGTTTTGTGCAAGTTGATGTGCATGACATCAATGCCAGCGTCGCCTGGTCGAAATTTACCCAAAATGGCGTTCAGGTTAGCGCCGTCGTAATAGACCTGCGCATCAAAGCGGTGCGCAATCTCAACAACCTTATCGACATCTGAATTGAAGATGCCCAGCGTGTTGGGGTTCGTCAGCATGATCGCCGCTGTTTGATCGTTGACCATGGTGGCCAACGCGTCAACATTGAGCATCCCCGTCTCGGGGTCGGTTGGAATGGACCGTGTCGTAAATCCTGCGATCGCAGCACTGGACGGATTGGTTCCGTGAGCCTCGTCGGGAATCAACACCTCTTTTTTATCGTTGCCCTTGGAACGATGGTAAGCCGCGATCAACATGAGTCCCGTCAACTCACCGTGCGCTCCTGCTAGGGGTTGCAGCGTAAACGCGTCCATGCCAGCGATAGCGCAGAGTTGATGCTCCAGTTCATAGAGCACATGCAACGCGCCCTGGGTCAACATGCAGCCACGGCGCAACTGCGGCAGAAAGGGATGCAGATTGGCGAAGCCCGGCATGTTGGCCACGGTTTCCAGCAGCTTTGGATTGTACTTCATGGTGCACGACCCGAGCGGATAAAAACCTGAATCGATACTGAAGTTTTTGTGCGACAACTCAATGAAGTGACGCATCACATCGAGCTCCGTCAACTCGCACAGGGGTGCATCCCCATCACGTCGATAGGCCTCGCCCAACGGCGCCGGTTCCGGCACATCAGATGTTGGAAAACGAACGCCTTGGCGCCCCGATATGGATTTGTCAAAAATTACAGCCATTTCAAATTACCCCTTCAGCACGCTTTCAAGCGTTTCTGCATATAAGCCGATCTCGTGCTTCGTGCGGCGCTCGGTGACAGCAACAAGCAGATAATTCTGCATGTCCTCATAATAACGCCCGAGCGGAAGCCCCGGGGCAATGCCGCGCTCAACCAGAATGCCGGCAAGCTCGCCAGCATCCATTGGGACGCGAATGGTGAATTCATTAAAGGTTGGACTGGCGGTCATGACCTCGACGCCCGGAATCTGCGCGAATCGCTGCTTCGCATACTCGGCCTTGGCGTAACACAGATCCGCAACGCGGCGTAATCCGGAACGCCCCACCAAACTCAGGTACGCATGTGCCCGAAGCGCACACAGGGCCTGGTTTGTACAGATGTTCGACGTCGCTTTGTTACGCCGAATGTGTTGCTCGCGTGCTTGCAAGGTCAACACGAAGCTGTCTTTGCCGTCGCGGTCTACAGTGCGCCCAACAAGGCGCCCCGGCATTTTACGAACAAGCGCTTTCGTCATGGCCATGAAGCCCAGATAGGGGCCGCCGAAATTCAGCGGGTTACCCAGACTCTGCCCTTCGCCCGTTGCAATGTCGGCCCCAATTTGCCCAGGCGTTGCCAGCACAGACATCGCCACCGGATACACGGACTGGATAACCAGAATGCCGCGATCATGACAGGCTTTAACGATGTCGGCATGGTTATCAACGACGCCGAAAAAATTAGGGTTCTGCACAATCACGGCAGCGGTTTCATCAGTTAGGGAATCGAAAATCTGTTCACGATTGCTCTGGCCATGCGTCACCGCGATTTCCTCAAACTCTATAGCCAGGTTGGCGGTGTAGCAGTAGAGCATTTTTCGGTAGACGGGGTTCACGCCGCCGTCGACAACGATACGGCCACGATGGGTCGCATGAATGGCGACCTGGCAGGCTTCGTACAACGCCGTGCCCCCGTCGTACAAGGATGCGTTGGACACATCCATCCCGGTCAATCGGCAGATGTCCGATTGATATTCGTAAATCGCCTGTAGCGTCCCTTGCGAGACCTCGGGCTGATACGGTGTATAGGCGGTGTAGAATTCGCTGCGCGAACAAATGGCGCCTACCGCCGACGGAACGAAGTGATCATAAAATCCGCCACCCAGAAAATTGGTAAGGTGTGCGTAGTTCCGGTTCGCGATGCGCGACAGTTCATCAATGACTTCCAGCTCGGACTTGGCTGGGGCCACGTCAAACGAACGTGCCCGCAAATGCTCAGGGATCGCCTCGAACAGCGCGTCAACAGAATCGACGCCGCAGCGCGCAAGCATCTCTTGTCGTTGTGTGTCTGTGTTGCCGACGTAACTCATGAATCTTGATCGAGGCTGGCTTTGTATTCGTCAGCCGTCATCAACTCAGCAACTTGCGACTCATCGAAATCACGCAGCTTCAACAGCCAACCATCCTCATATGGGTCCTGGTTGATCAGCTCAGGCGCATTCTCGAGTGATGCATTCACATCGGCGATCGTTCCGTCGACAGGACAATAGAGGTCACTCGCCGCTTTGACGGATTCAACCACGCCGCAGTCGCCCGCTTTTGGAAAAGACGCTCCAACAGATGGCAATTCAACGAACGTCACGTCGCCCATCGCTTCCTGCGCGTAATCCGTAATGCCCACGACGGCTTCACCATCTTCAACTTTAATCCACTCGTGACTCTTTGTATATTTTCGATCGCTTGGGTTCATGATGATGCCTCCAGAAACTGTTTCAGTGATTTCCGCGCCGTGCCTTCTTTGTAAAGTGGTGTGCTTTCCAATGTTCCCGGCAAATCCTGCCGTGCCGTAACAACCTTAACCTTCTGACCGGGCTGTACGTGTTCGCGACGCACATAACCCAACGCAATGGCCCGCCCCAATGATGGCGAAAAACTTCCGCTGGTCACCTCGCCAACCGTTTCGCCATCGACCAGCTGAATGACATCTCCTTCACGGGCTGCACGCCGCCCGTCGAGCACAACACCCGTCAGGACCGACCCACCGTCCATGTGGCGCCGAACCGCTTCACAGCCGACGAAACTTTTATCGGGCGAAAGGATGCTTGTAAAGCCAGATTCGCCAGCGTTGCGATTCGTGCCCATTTCGTGTCCATATAGCGGCAGGCCAACTTCGAGGCGGAGCGTGTCGCGGGCACCGAGGCCGGCCGGTGTCGCGCCGGCCTCAAGCAGGCGATCCCACAGAATCAGCGTCGTCGCGTTGGACGCATAGAGTTCGAATCCAATTTCGCCGGTGTAGCCGGTTCGACTGACACGCACCGTTGCTTCATCGAGACGATTTTCTGAGAAACGAAAATACTTCAGACCAGCGATCGGGTCATCCAGCAGATTTGCCAGCATCGCGGGGGCATCAGGGCCCTGCAGATCAATTTTTCCCGTTTCCTGCGACACATCTCGCAGCTCGGTACGATCGCTAACCTGTTCACGAATCCATGCGAAGTCACCCGCTTGGGTACCCGCATTGACAACCATCATATAGGACACCTCGCCGGTTCGGTAGATGATCATATCGTCGATCACCCCGCCGTCGGGATTGCAAATAAGCCCGTAGCGGCACTGTCCTGCGTCTAGCGTCGCCACGTTACAGGTAAGGAGATGCTCCAAATCCGAGGTCGCGGATGACCCCTGAATGATGAATTCGCCCATGTGGCAGGTGTCGAAGAGCCCCACACCGCGACGAACCGCATTGTGCTCACTCACGATGCCGTCGTACTGAATCGGCATCTGAAAGCCACCAAAGGGCGCCATTCGTGCACCTAAGGTACGATGACGATCGGTCAAAATAGTAGGAATTGCTTCGTTTTCGTCACCCACGTTCAGTCTCCTCTGTGGTCTGCTGCGCAGGCGGGTCGCCGGTTGCGCGTGGCCATACATGGATCGCACTCTACGGAGGCGATCTTACAGTAGCAAGAAAATCGGAGGCAAGACCTGCCGCACGATGAAATTTGGGCGTATTGGCAGGCACA
>JAPKCZ010000001.1 GCA_028822745.1 Kiritimatiellia bacterium
GGGACCGAAGGTCGCCTGGGTCAGAAACCGGGCGATATCGCGGTCGAGCTCGTCATCGGTGAGTGCCTCAATGGCGGGAGGATTGGGAGGAATGACCAGTTCGGTGGAGCCGGTGGATAAAAGGTAGTCACCTCGGATTTCCCCAGCGGGGTTGGCGGAGGAGTGAACGTTGACGTAAAGAGTTCCGGCCGCGAGCGCGTCTAACACGGCCTGATCGGTAACTAGAAACTGAGCGGCGACGATGCCCCACGGGTGTTCGGTGACTTGCCCCATCGGAAGACTCTCGACGTGTGGACCGGTGATCGGGTTTTTAATGTGGATATGCACCGCAGACTGCGGAGTGGTCAGACCATAGAAGGTCAGATTAACGCTGCCGATCTCGTTGTCACCCTGCACGAGCACCGTGGAAAGGCCGGAGGCGGAGGTGATGACACCGGACTCAGGAGATAGCTGGGCAACAAACAGACGGGTATTCTCAAGGGTATTGGTGGCATCGCATACGCGGACCGAGGCGTTGTTAGAAGTGCCTCCGATGGTGCAGGTCAGGGTCTCGGGCACTTCGATCAGAGTATCTGTAAGGGGATGGCAGAAAATTTGTGCACTGGAGGCTCCTGCCGGGATCGTGATACTGCTAGTCAGAGGTGCGTTGGCGGCATCCTTCAGTGCGTAGTCGGCGGGGGAGGCCGATCCCTTGGTGGGATTAGTATGGCCGGAGAGCGCGAGGAAGAGGGTGAACGGGTAGGTCGTGTCACCGCTGCGGCTGATCGTAAGATTGGCAGGCGTGTCTTCTTTTTCAAAGGCCTCGGGTGTCGTGGTTGCGATGGTGACCTCTCCGGCGTTGAGCGCATTGATCAGGGATTGTAGCGCGGTGATGTCGTTGTTAGTCGTGCCGGAAGTAAAGGAATCATCGTTGTTAGGATCGAACCCCTCCATCTGCTCCTCGGCCCAGTCCGAAATGCCGTCGCCGTCGGAGTCGATGTCGTTGACGATCACATGGTAGAATTTTTTATCACCACTCTGGCCGGGAATGACGATGGTCATCGAGGCGCCGGTGGCGAGCACAGGCAATCCGTGATCAACCCAGATTCCCGACTGGAGTTCGCTGGAGATACTCGCCTGGTAAGTTTTTCCTTTTTCAGTGGGCCACTCGATCGTGACATCTGTTCCGTCGAGGGTGTTGCTTCTGATCCGATGGACGGAGTTCGAATCACGGGGGTCAGTGCCCGCAATGGACTCATCGAAATTACTCCGGCTGTCGCCGTCCTCGTCCGCCGCCTTGGATGCCGTGTTGGTTACGAGAGAGGTCGCATTGTATTTTTGCTCCCAGATGTCGCAGACGCCATTGCTGTTTAGATCGACTGCTCCGTGAACTCGGATGACGATCAAGAAAATCAAACTTAGAGATGTGTAAGACAAGCGCATGGCAGATGATTAAACCCTAGGTTCCGCGACAAGTTACAAGAATAGGATATTTAATGTGAAGAAACAAAAAACCGTGTCATTAAACCTTATTATAAAATGGATCGCCAAAAAATACACTAAAAAACAACGGCGATGACGGATGACACACTGAGCTGCCCTTATTCGGCCGGGACGGCCGACGCTGCCGAAGAGCGTTTTGGTACTACCGAACGACCACGAACCTTATAAAGGCCGAAACCATGCTGGGACCGCTTAAAGTAGTGCCATTCTGGCCTGTCCCTTGGTCATGCTGCGGGTCGAACGAAAGTAAACCCCGATGGTCTGTCCCGTTAAACACCTTTTAAACGATTTGCATCGTTTGGCGAAACAGAGAAAGACAAGTTCATTGAGAGCGCGGCAGATTTGCTCTAGGCTTCGCGACTGTTATGAGCAAGAAAGGCGCGGGTCAGGCCGCGTCCCCGCAGGAGACCACACCATGAAAACAAGTGCTAAACCTTTGGCCCCTCAGCGCTATCGCTTGAATCTGGAGTATGCCGGTACCGGCTTTAGCGGATGGCAGAAGCAGAATAATGCCCGCACCATTCAGGGAACCTTGTTGGACGTGGCCGTCGAAATCTTCAACGATCCCGAACTGAATATTCAGGGCAATGGCCGCACCGATGCCGGCGTTCATGCACTTGATTATACCGCTCATCTGCAAACCTCTGCAGGGGGCATGGAACCGGAAAAGATATGCGACAGGTTTAACAACCTGCTTCCCTCTTCGATCGTAATGCACTCGGTTGCCCCCTGCGGAGCCCGTTTTCACGCCCGTCACAACTGCGTTGGTCGCAGCTACCTCTATCAGATTTCCACTCGCAAAAACGTGTTCCAAAAGAATTATGCCTGGTGGCCAAAGGAGCAGCTAAATACAGCGGCCATGATTAAGGCGGCCGAGCAATTTGTCGGAATGCACGACTTTGCATCCTTTGCCGAGAAACCGGAGTTGAAGAAATCTACAAAAGTTTTGCTGAACGGGGTCTATCTCTTCGAGGAGGAGGATATGCTGCGTCTGCGAATTGTTGGCTCACACTTCCTCTGGAAGATGGTTCGCCGTATGGCCGGTCTCCTGGTTGAGGTCGGTCGGGGCAAGCTCTCCGCCGCTAAGGTCGCAGACTATCTTGAAGGGACGGCCGGGAACACCGCGGAATTTACAGCCCCTGCATTCGGTCTCTTCTTTGAGAAGGCCTTCTACAACAAAGATGAGCTTAATAAGTTCCTTATTCTCAGTGGAGAAGAAGGGCCGTCATGAGTACTAAATTGAATTTACAGGATTGGACACCGGACGCGCTGGCGTATCAGATCAATTTACGGTCGCTGGCGTGCCGTGAGCCGCGGAATGCGTTTGAGGCCATCGGCGAAACGGCGTCACCGGTTTCTCCACTCGCGTATGTGACCGAGAATCTTGGCGCCTTGAAAGCGCTGGGGGCCAACTTACTTTACCTCATGCCACCCTACCCCATGGGGCTGACCGACCGAAAAGGGATCGGGTCGCCCTACTCCGCACGCGACTTCCGCGATGTGGATCCGGAATATGGCACGCTGGACGAACTGGCGACTTTTGTGCGTACGGCACACGATCTGGGTTTCAAAGTCATTTTCGACATCACGCCCAACCACACCAGCCGCGACAACGTCTGGGCCACCTCGCATCCAGAGTATTACGTCAAGGCAGATGACGGCGAACTGTACTTCGACGGGGACTGGTCCGACACCGCCAAGCTCGACTACTCCCACGCTGGCCTACGCCAGGCCATGACGGACGTCTATGATCATTGGCTCAGCTTTCTGGGCGATGACCGCGGGGATGGCGTGGATGGCTTTCGCTTCGACATGGCCCACTTCATCAACGATCTGAGCTTCTGGGATGAGGCGCTTCCCGCGCTGCGCGCGCAACACGCCGGCCGCGAATTGCTCTTTCTGGCCGAATGCTACGGCACAGCCAATAACATGGCCCTCTTCGAACGCGGCATGGGGGCGGCCTACGACGATGATTTCTATAAAATTTGCCAATATGGCTATGCGCGCGGCGCCGACGGTGAATCGTGCATCGCCCTGGCCGACGACGCCTACCACAACGATGATTTTGCCGATACGCTGAACGCCTTCGAATCCGGCGGCATCGCTGGCGCCGTCGAATGCGCCCTACTGAATTATACCAACGCCGAAATTAGCGGCCCGAACGCACCGCCGCGCCGCCCGCTGCTGCTACGCTACACGGATAACCACGACGAAGGGCGCGGCGTCTATCGCTTTGGCCTGGACGCGGTGCGGGCCATGAATCAGCTCATTTTTATGGCCCCCGAGACCATCCCCATGCTGCTCACTGGGCAGGAATTCGGCGCCGAAAACCGCCCACCCATCCACGAGCGTATCGGGCTCTGTGACAAAGGGTATCGCCACATTCAGAACAACCGCACCGACTGGCGTGATGGCATCGAGTTTGAAGGGAACTGCTTCGCACGTGGCGTCGACGCACGCCAAGCCTGGTATGCGTTTTACAAGGAGCTCTTCGCGCTTCGCACACAACACGAGGCCTTGCGGCGCGGCAGCTTCGCTCTGCTAGATGCCGCGGAAGCCTGCGCCTCACCCGACCGATGCGTCGTCGCCTTCGCGCGCCAACACGACGGCACGACGTTGCATTGCGCTGTGAATCTGGGCCCGGATGCACGCACACTCGGCAATGCCGAGCTGTCTCAGGGCGAGGTACTCTACGGCGGACTCAAAGACCATTCCTTGCCAGCCTTCGCAGCGATCGTCACCCGCATGTGCATGTAACGCAACGACGCGCCGATGGCGCGTCGTTGCTTCAAGTAAATCGCATCAGGACTATGACCCGAATGACGGCCACCAATACCAATACGGGAAAGCCCGTGGTATTTCCTTTTACGTTATGAAGTGTATTTGCTCAGCAGAAGCCGAACCTACTTCTGCAAATTAGCGCCTGTCTTTTCCACGGCGGCCCCTGCTTTTTCCACGACTTTGCCCGCAACGTCTTCTGTCGTCGCCGCAGCCTCTTTTGCAACATCGACGGTCTTCTCCGCGACCTTGTTTTCCGTTTCAGCAGTATTCTCTGCAGCCGTATCCGGTGCGGCTTCGGTTTTTTCCGCGACTCCCTCCGTCGTGGATGCCTCCTGCTTTGCGGTGTCCTGACTACAACCGGCCACAGCCACAATCCCAACAATCGCCACAACTCCAAAAACCCTCATCATATTTGCCTGCATTACTAGCATCCTTTCTTTTGTCATATTACCTTCTCCAAATGTGCGCATATTGCGCGACGGGATGTTTCCCTGCCATTACGATATATCCACCAGAAACGGAGGCCTTGGGAATCAACCGATAGGAAGCATACAAGGCAAGCGCTCTCACGAGCAACAGATAAATCCACCCAAACGACATGTTTGCTATCCTTCCCTCTTCCAGCAAAGCGGATAGAAGCAGCTCATAGAGTTCAAATGAAGACTAAGGAACACCTTCTGGCTCCCTCGTCTTTACCTTAATCTTTACCTTCGTCTCTCTCATGGCGTGGATTGCGGAAGCACGTCGCCTGCGAGTTGCTCGATGGTGAACTGATCGAACGGCATATTGGCATTTAGCACCTTGATGACCCAGTCCCGGTAAGCCCAAGAAGGACGGCAACGGATCGGCCTGATAGCCGTTGGAGCCGCATAGCGCGCGAGATCCAGCCAGGGGCGCGCCCAGCGTTCGCCGAAGTGTTTGCTTGCTAGGAGACGATTTACGGCCTGCGCATAGGCTAGAGCCATCGGCGACGGGTCTTCGACGTACGCCTGCACATAGGCGGGTGACGGCGGTAACCCGATCAAGTCCAGAGAAACGCGACGCCTGAATATCAAAGGCGGTGCAAGCGCGACGGCGTTGAACAGCATCGGCGAACGCGACGCAAATACGGCTGGAGGATGCGCCAGAATGAGTTAGACACGCGTTGAGCACACCATTGGGGAAAAAGGCGATTGCCGCAAGCGACACGAACGATTTGGTTTCATGAAAGCGGTAACCGCCCACTGATGGCTGTCAGTTCATGCAGACGAGCGGACAGCGGATCGCTAAAGTCGCCCGGCGCGCAGCGCCAGCGCCAATTCCCCTCGGTCGTGCCGGGCAGATTCATGCGTGATTCCGCGCCATGCCCGAGCAGGTCCTGCATGGGCGCAATGGCCATGTTGGCCACCGACGTCCAGGCGCAGCGAATCAATGGCCAAACGGACTCGTCCAGCCCGGATCCTACGTAGCATTTCGCGCGTGCACGCGAGGCCTCGTCAAGCTGATCATACCAAGCGGACAGCGTGTCGTTGTCGTGCGTGCCAGTATACACTACAAAATTGCGGTCATGATGATGCGGAAGATAACCATTGTTCCCGTCGTTCTCGAACGCGTACTGCAGCACTTTCATGCCGGGAATGTTGAACGTGTCGCGCATGTGCGTGACGGCCTCAGTGATGTCGCCCAGATCCTCGGCAATAAGCGGAAGCGTACCCAGTTCGCGCTGCAGGGCCTCAAGCAGCTCCCACCCGGGCGCGTTTACCCAGGTGCCTTTTTCAGCGGTCGCGTGTTTCGCGTCGACGGACCAGTAGGCCTCCAGTCCGCGAAAATGATCGATGCGTAACACATCATAGAGCCTCAGGTTCGCGCGCAGGCGGCGAACCCACCAAGCGAATTCGGTTTCTCGGGCGTGTGACCAATCGTACACCGGGTTTCCCCAGCGCTGACCGGTTGGGCTAAAAAAATCGGGCGGCACGCCGGCCACATGCGTGGGGCGGCGATGTTTATCGACCTGAAACACCGGCCAGTCGGACCATAAATCCGCGCTATCCTCAGCAACGTAGAGTGGTATGTCGCCGATAATGCGTATTCCAAAGGCATTGGCGCAGCGCTTGACCATTTCCCATTGTGAAAAGAAAAGATACTGGTAAAAGGCGTGCGCTCGAATGCTGACATGATGATCACCACGCAGTTCTTCAAGGTGCGTTCGTAGGCGCGCCGAGCGACGCCACTGCCACCAGGGATGTTGGCGGTAACGTTCCTTGAGAGCGGCAAACAGCGCATAATCATGCAACCATTCGGATTCGCGCTCCATGAATGTGTCAAAAGCCGCACGCTGCTCATGGTTCGCGTCGGACTCAAACGCTTCATGTGCACGCGCCAGTCGCCGGCGTTTCTCGCCAATCAAGGTCCCGTAATCGACCCCGTTGGCATGCTTTCCTGAGCGTACGTCACGATCCGTAAGCAGACCGTCTTCAACCAAGCGCTCCAAACTGATGATCAACGGATTGCCCGCAAAGGCCGAAAAGCACTGGTATGGCGAATCCGCGAAGCCGGTTGGACCAAGGGGCAAGGTTTGCCAAAGCCCCTGCCCGGATGCATGCAGAAATTCGACAAACTCAAGCGCCTCCGGCCCAAGTGTGCCAATGCCCTCGGGCCCGGGCAAGGATGTGGGATGTAACAAGATGCCGCTGGAACGGCTATTATAGATGGCCATGCGTTAGTGCCCTCGCCCAGACGATGCAATGCGACCCTGCAGAGCGGAATTAAACGCGCTGGCTTCGAGCACGTCCTCCAGCAGCACATGACAACGGTAGCGCCAATAATGCGGGTTGTTGGCGGGATCGTTGATGCGTTCGGCTTGCGGACCCTCACGCTGCAACTGCGCATCCATACCAAGCAGATCTTGAATGGGGAAAACAGCCCACATGGCTGGCGACCACAGATGCTGGTCGATGATCGTCTGAATAAGCTCAGGTGTACACACCTGCGGCGCCTCCCCTTCCCGCCCCAGACATTCATTGTAGAAATGCTGGATGACGCGGCGATCTTCAAGCCACCATGCGCGCAGACTTGAAATGTCGTGCGATGACGGACTGGCCACGCAACGATACGGGTAATCCGCGGGGTGTTGATAATCCTGCGACGCATCAACCGGCATGCGTTGAATGCGCAGACACAGAATGCCGAACTCATCCATCACACCGGGCACGCAGGCAGGCACCATGCCCAGATCTTCTCCGCAGATCAGCATATCGGTTGCCTCGGCGATGGCAGGTAGCCGTAGGCGCGCTTGTTCGGCCCAGAAGCGTTCATGGCGTTGATAGAAATAATCAACATATACGTTCCAAAAGGCATTGCGGATGGCAGGGTCCAGTTCGCGGAACGACCACGTGTTCTCCATGCCGATTCGCGGGTTGAATGCTTTGCCATCGCTATGCGGCGCTTCCAGCAGGAGCCGGTCCTGTACAATCGCCATCAAACCGACACGTAGACCGTTGTCCGATTCTCCGCGTGCGTCAGCCTTATCAAAATACTCAGCAATCTCGCGCTGCGTTTGGAGGCCTTTGCGCAGTTGAAAACAACCGGGTGCGGTTTCTTTAAGATAGGCCTTAACCGCTGACTGTGCGTCGCCATCGAAAAGAGACGCCAACATGTTCTCTTGAATATGGGGCTCACACAGGCGCACTTTGTCAAAGGGAACCCCACGCGCAGCCAACTCCTCGCGACGCAGCGGTAAGGCGGGATTGAAACGACCCAACGCGCCGCTGATAGCGTCGGCCGGGATTTCCCATATTCGGAAGAACCCAAGAATGTGATCGATACGAAAGGCGTCAAAGTAGGTCGACAACTTGGTCAGGCGATTGCGCCACCAGGAATAGTCCGTACGCGCCATGACCTCCCAATTGTAGGTCGGAAAACCCCAGTTCTGGCCGTCGATGCTGAAATAGTCCGGCGGCGCACCTGCCTGACCGTCCATATTAAAGGCGTCCGGGTCCATCCAGGTGTCGACGCTGTGCCGGTACACACCAATGGGGATATCGCCCTTGAGCGCCACACCACGTTCGCGGGCATAGGTAGCGGCGTTCAGGAGCTGCAGGTGCAAGTGGTATTGAATGAAGTAGTGCACCACAACGTCATCAAAGTGATCTTCGTTCGGTGATGCAAATGCTTCGCAGGCCTTCAACGTCATGCGGCGGTGTTCCGGCCAGGTCTGATGTTCGCACGTCCCATAACGGTCGCGCAGACAGGAGAAGACAGCATAGGGCAGCAGCCATTTTATGTTCTCTTCCACAAACGCGTTGAAGGCTTTGTCCGCGAGCAAACGGTCACGGTCATGGTCAAAGGCTTGTTTGAAGAAGCGCGACTTTACGCGCATAACCTCTTCATAGTCGACGTCCGGAAGCGCGTTCAATAGGGCTTTCTCTTTGCCTATCATGCGCTCGGTTGTGGCGGCGTCGAACACGCCCATGGCGGCCAGATTCATGTAAATTGGATGGAGCGCAAAGACGGAAATTGCCGCATAAGGATACGAGTCTTTCCATGTGTGCGTGGCGATGGTGTCATTCACAGGCAGAAGCTGAATCATGTTCATGCCAACCTGCTCGGCCCACTCGGCCAATGGACGAATATCGGTAAACTCGCCTACGCCCAGCCCCGTACGACTTCGCAAAGCAAAGACCGGCACAGCGACGCCCGTTCCGCGCCAGGGGCCGCGCGGCGACTCAAGGTGCTCATCCGTCTTTACCGTGAGCGTTGGCGGCGGCACGTCAACGGAAGGCACAAAGCGCCGATTTTCCCCGGACTCGAACTCGACCTCCACCTCCGCTGCGTCTGTCGGAACAACCACATACTTATATTCAAAATACGTATTGGATGATCCCAAAGGCAGGGTTAGTGACCAGTTCGGATAATCCGCATCCGACATCGGGACAGCCTCTTTGATAGACCAAGCACCCAGCGTATCGATAGAGCCCAGCATGGCGAGCGTGCACCCCTTCGGAACACGGGGCGCATAGACCCGAAAGTGTGCCGCATTGCCCGCCACAATCGAGGCCTCTGACGTTCGCGTGCGATGACGCCCTTCGGGAGGATAAACCGCGCGGGTGAATATCGACGATCTGAGCGCGTCCTGCTCAGGCGATGGCATGCGCCATGAATCAACCATGCGCGCATGGGTGTGATCATGAAGCCCGCGGGGAAGCGTACGATCATCGCCATGTTCTGAATGACATGTGCCACCATGATCGCTGACGATGTTATATTTGTAGGCAAACGCATCCAATTCGGCATCATCAAGCGTCAGCGTCAGCGACCAGACCCCATCCGAGCTATCGTCCATCACAAGCGTCCGCCTCGGTTCCCAATCTCCGGTTGCGGCGCTGGAAACAACGAGCCCCAGGGACTGCCCCCACTCCGTCTGATAGTGAATGGAGAACGTCAGCTTCATGATGCGCTTAATAGGTGTTGCCTGTGGGCGCTGACAAAGGCGGCCAGGTCGTCCTGCCATGCTTGCATGCGATTCAGACCCGCTTGGTTGAGTCGCGCATTTTCCAAAATTGAATTCATCGGGCGCGCGGCCGGGCGCGGAAAATCGGCGGTCGTGCAGGGCTCGATCTGAACGGGAATGTCCATCAGCTCGAAAAAGCGCTGCGCTAAATCGTACCAGGTGCAATGCCCTTCACCGGTCGCATGGAGCACGCCGCTCAGCCCGGCTTCGGCGATAGCGCCAATTTGCTCGGACAGGCGCACCGTCCAGGTCGGCGACCCGTGCTGGTCGTTCACAACGCGCAAAGGCGCATCGGGCACCTGGCGGGCGCGCGCCAACACTGCTTTGAGAAAATTATGACCATGAATGCCATAGACCCAGGACGTGCGCAGAATCGCGGCGTCGGGAGTGGCCGACTGCACCGCGGCTTCGCCCTGCAATTTGCTCTCACCATAAACACTTGCCGGCCCGGTCGCGTCGTCCTCCACATAAGGCGTGGGGACCTCGCGCGTGCCATCGAACACGTAGTCGGTCGAAAGATGAATGAGATGCGCGCCGATGCGCACACTTTCGCGCGCGAGTATGCCGGGGGCCTCGGCGTTAAGCTGGAACGCGGCGGCCTGATCGGTTTCGCAAGCGTCGACCTGTGTGTACGCGGCGCAATTCACAACGACGGCCGGACGGTGATGCGTGAATAGGTCGGCGATGGCGGTGGCGTTCGTGATATCGCCGTCAGCGCGACGGACCGAGATGACGTTCCATGTGTCGCTCAAACACGCCACACAATCCGTGCCCAATTGCCCACCGGCGCCGGTAACCAAAAGCGTGCGTTTTGCCTCAGCGGCCATTTTTAACTCCTGACAGATACGCCTCCACATGCCCCGCTACCGACGGCGTGGCCTTGGCGTCTAACGCTTTGCGCATCTGATTCAGGCACGCAACGACATCGGCCTGCAAGGGGGACGGCATGCGATGCACCAGTTGTAACGCGTCAACAACACGGTTGGCGACATATTCGTTGATGGGCGCCAGCACATCAACCGTGCGCGCCAGCCAATCGAGGCCCTGCGGCGTCCAAAGTTGGTCGTTATTACGGGTCATTGGCAGTAAAAGGGCACGATTCAGCGTGGGGTGCTGAATATCAAAGGTGTCGCGCGATTGTTCACGAGCCATGGCCTCAAACACATCATCGCCCGGCCCCGATGCGATCACGGACAGGTATCCGGCATAGGCGCTGTTGTGCCCCTGCCAGTCGCGATAAGCGTCGTTCAAGATATCAAGACGCGCGGGGTGCTTGCTGCGGTTGATTTGCCGCAGCGCGCTCAGGCGGTCCGAAAAATTCCAGGCCTCCTTGAAGTGCTTTTCCGCCAGCGCTTGCGACTCAGCGCAATCACTGGAGCAGAGTGCCTCCAAAAGCGTCGCCTTGAGGTGGCGTGCTTCCAGGCCGTCGCGTGGACTGTTTCCGCGCGAGGTCGTATCGACGGCATTGAAAGCGGCGACCCAGGCCGAGAAGTCATGTTCCGCAACGGCGCGTTGCAAGCGCCGGTAGACGCGGTTGCAGGTGCGATAGTTGGGCAGATGGGCACGCTGCATGGGTTGTTCGTCGATACGCAAGAGATACGCTTTCAAGCCGGGGCCAATGGCGGTGTCGGTCAGCAGGTCAATGTACAGATCAAGCCAGGCAGTATCCACGGCGGCTCCCGGATCCTCGATCAGCCGAATGCGCTGCTGATCTGTAAAAGATCGCATGGCCTCCACCCGATTGAAGGCACACGGATCGAGGCGAACTTGGCTCGCCAGCACATCGGCGGACACATCGGTCTGCTCGAAGGTGCCATAGAATGACGCGTCGCGATTCATCGACACGAGAGCCGGCGCATCAACATCGTCGAAACGAATCTCGTGTGACGCGTCGGTCAATTCGACCGTGCGCGCCTCGACGTCCTGCCCGTCCGCGCCGACCAGAGCGACCTCAAAAGGCAGGTGAAACAGTCCGCCCGAACCGGAGCGTGACTGTGACACCGAAATGGTCAGACGGCGTTCCGCTTCGGAGTAGCGCGATGTTGCGGTCACTTGTGGATAGCCAATCGTATAGAGCCACTCGCGCTTGAATTGGGTCAAATCGCGGCCGCTAGCCTCTATAAAACAGTCGAAAAACTGATCCGTGTTAGCGTTTGCGCCCTCATAGCGCGCGAAATACAGGTTTTTTGCGCTACGAAAGGCTTCGTTTCCTATAATCAGGCGCAGCATGCGGATCACTTCTGCCGACTTCACGTACGTCACGCCATCGACCAGTTCATCCGGATCGTTAAAGCCGTCGCGAACAATGTTACCGACGTGGCCAGCGTCCTCGATCGCCAACGGTCCACCAATCGGCGCGCGGATATCATCGACCTCGCCCAGCCGCGCCGCGCCGGGATCAAAGACGGCGCTGATGTACTGGCGCTCGACGTCGACGGTGAAGCCTTCATTGAGCCACATGTCGAAGGGCGTTTCCATCGTGACGTCACTGCCACACTGGTTGTGTTCGAATTCATGCAGAATGACGGCATAGGCGTATTCAAGGCGACGGTCGGTCGTAAATTCGTCAATCAATGCGGCGTCGGTGACAATGGTGGTGTTGCCAACATTCTCCATGCCGCCGAAGTTGGACTTGTCCATCGTGATGGTCCGATAGACGTCGTGGCGGTAGGCGTATTCCTGGCTTTCGTGCTGCCACAGAACGCTATGTTTGAGGATCTCCATGGGCAGACGCGCCCCGTCGACGTGCCCGGGGGTCACCAGATACTCGAGTTTCACCTGCTGACCGGATGGGTAACGAACCGCGTCATCGAGTTGGTCCCACGTTCCGGCGCAGGCGACGAAAAGATAAGGCGCCATCGGCACAGGGTTGATGAAGGTAATCTGTTTTCGGTCGGCGCTGCCCGACGCGGACACGGCGGCCCCGTCTGGGTGACGTTGCGCGCAGATGTTGCCGTTGGAAATCATATGCGTATAGCGGACGTCACCGCTGAGCGTGGTGACCATCGTGCATTTGGCCGTGCAATCGTCGTAGATCGGCAAGATGCGCTGGAAGCCCCATTGCTGGCATTGCGACATGTACTGTTGGGGTGCGCCGGGCGGTGTGGTGTCCTTATAAATGCCTTCAAGCAGCGCATCCGAGGGGAGACTACGCGCGCGGCAACGGACACGCAGGGTTTCGCCAACGGCGACAGTGCGTGGCAGGGTGATATGAAGGCGGTCGCCGTCGATCGTATGTTCACAGGGCTCTGCCGAATCCGTTAAGGCCTGCTCATGGGCGCTAACCAGCGCGTCATGACTATCGTCCGCATCGCCCAGTAAGGCCACCTCGCTTAGATCCAAATTACGTGCGTCCAAATGCATGGCGGACATCGGTTCGCGCGCCGTCACGTGCAGCACGATGATGCCGTCGACGTGCGTGGCATGAAAATCGATCTGAATATCAAGATGACGCAGCGTCACCGGAAGCGGCGCGAAATCGGAGCGGTTGTAACGAAAGCCTGGGTCACTCATAAAGCGGCGTCGCATTTGGCGGCGAACACGAAGTCACTTTCGGTCAGGCCGTCGATCTTGTGGGTCCAGATGGTCACGCGCACCAGCCCCCAGGCGAGATGAATGTCGGGGTGATGGTTTTGCGTTTCGGCAACGTCGCCAACGCGGTTGGTAAAGGCAAGTGCTTCAACAAAGTTGGCGAAACGATACTCTTTTTCCAGATGGTGCTCATTGATGAGCCCCCATTGTTCGTCAATCTGTGCTTTCAAAACGTGCAGAGCTTCCCCGGCGAGCGGCGGCACGCCGCCCTTACAAGGAATGCAATCACGCGCGGCCAATGTTGTGTCATTCATGTCGTCGCTCCTCGTTTCGATGTTATCCGCAATGTCCGTGCGGTGCTTCTTTAGGTGAGGCTATTTAGGGCGCTCTGAAAGCGATCCCAAATCGACTCAGGGTCTTCGATGCCGACGGAAACGCGCACAAGATAGCGCGAAACGCCGCAGGATTCAGCCCAAGCCAACTCTTTGTAGTGCGCCAGAAGTGTGTATGGGCAAACCAGCGTGAAATCTGTTCCCAGGGTGGGCCCTTTGCACAACTGCAAAGCGTCGTAAAAGCGTGGTGCGTTGTGTGGCGCATCCTTTAAGAGAATCGAGAGGAGCGACGAGTAACCGCCGTCCGGGCGTCGCAGCGCGTCATAATTTCCGGAGGGGTCAAAACGAGGGTAGCAGACGTTGTCGACGCGCGGGTCCTGCCGCAGTCGCTCGGCAATAATGTCGCCATTTTTGTTGTGAGCCTGCATCCGTTCATTAAAATTGCGCGACTGTAATTCCAGCGCGATCGCGTCGTCGCCCCACAGCAAGGGTTCGTAATCGTCTCCACAAGCGGCGCGCAAGGCGGAATGCAGCGGCGAGGATGGGCAACAGATCAAGGCCCCCCCCATCACATTTCCTGCGCCCGAGAAATATTTCGTCAGACTGGTCACAACGATGTCGGCGTAAGGCGTTACGTCGACATTACAGGGTGTCGCCACGGCGTCGTCGACAACAAAAGGAATGCCGCGCTCACGCAGTGCTTTGGAGATGCCGGTAACGTCGGGCGTTAGCAAAAGCGGGTTGCTGGGAATTTCGCAAAACACACCGGCCAGCGCCTCTTTATCGAGAAGCGGTTGCAAATGCGAGACGGCTTCGTTGCCGGACAGAATAAACTGCGCCCCTTTGCCAAATTCCTGCTGCAGTTTCAAACTGTCAATATAAGGGAACCCGACTTGCGCCGTTTGGCGTCCTGGGTTCAGGGCGCGGACAGCCTGAGCCGCGGCGGCCACCGCCGCCATGCCGGTCGGATAAAGAAACACATCGTCTGGCGTGCACCCATACAGATCGGCGAGCCGCTGGCGCAAGGCGCTGCACGCATCATCTGCGCCTTCGGCCGGTCCGCGCCCAGCCAAAACGGCTTCGGCCTGACGGCTGGATACAATCTGACCCGTGTGTTGCCAATAGAGGCGTAGCGTTTTCTCGCCTTCGGCTGATGTATTAACAAGAAAGAGCCCTTGCGCTTCGATGACGCTACTTTCGGCCCCAGATTTGTCCGTAATGAAAGCCATGCAGCGTTCGGCGACACGGCGCGATGGAAAGGGCAGACAAAACGCAGTTCCACCGAGCGAATCGACGAGCTGGCGCACGAGCGGATGGATAACGAAACGGGGATAACCCAACCGTATGCGCGCCACCACCGCGGGGTCTTTTTCCTCATAGGCGACAACGTGCGACCACAAGGGCAAGGCCACGGAAACGGCATGCGGGGAGTCCGGCATTGGCCGTCCGAGATCAGCTTCGAGACAAGCAGGGTCACGTTTCATGTCACAAAAGGTTGTCATTTAGAGTTTATCCAGGGCTGCCGACAGATCGGCAATCAAATCGTTTGGGTCTTCTATGCCGACCGACAAACGCAGCAGGCCATCCGAGATTCCCACAGCACGACGAACCTCGGGTGGTACGGAGGCGTGCGTCATCGAAGCGGGATGACAGATGAGGCTTTCGACACCGCCGAGGCTTTCCGCCATTGTAAACAACGTCAGCCCTTTCGAAAAAGCGAGCGCTTGATCTGACGGACAATCTAGCTCGATCACGATCAGACCGGAACCGGCGCGCATCTGGCGGCGTGCGAGATCGTGTTGTGGGTGACTCGGCAGAAAAGGATAACGCACCGTGGTGACGCGCGACTGGTCTTCCAACCATTCTGCCAGCGCGAGTGCATTGGCACAGTGTTGATCCATGCGTAGCGGCAAGGTGCGCGCGCCGCGCGCGGTCAACCAGGCATCAAAAGGAGACGGCTGAAGGCCTAGTGCTTTTTGAGCGAAAATCATACGCGCATGCCAATCGGCATCATTTGTGAGCACGGCCCCGCCCAGGCAATCGCTGTGGCCATTGATGTACTTGGTCGTCGAGTGCAGCGACAGCGTTGCACCCAGCGCGAGGGGCTGTTGCAGATAGGGGGACGCAAAGGTGTTGTCGACCAGAACATCACATCCGGCCTCCTGCGCCACGCGGCTGATGCCTTCAATATCAATGATCTTCAGTAAAGGGTTGGTGGGGCTTTCCAGCCAAACCAGCGCCGGGGCAGTCTTGCGAATGTGCTCCCAGTTGTCGGGATCACTCAGGTCGAGATAGTCCACCTGCACGCCAAATTTCCCGAAAACTTGGTCAAACAGACGATAGGTACAGCCGTAGACGTTCTCTTCGGCCACGACGCGGTCGCCGCTTTTCAAGGTCGACACGACAGCCGTTATTGCCGAAACGCCGCTTCCGAAACATGTTCCAAATTCGGCGCCTTCAAGCGATGCGATCGCTTTTTCAAGCAGTCGAAAGTTAGGATTGCCGGACCGAGTGTAATCAAAGCCGTCCGGATTACCGGTTTCAAAGGTTGAGCTCAGATAGACCGGCGGCATGACCGCACCGGTATCTCCGACATAGCCGCGTGCCTCGTGTACCGCACGCGTGTTTATTTTGTGATCTGATTTCGACATGGTGGTTCCGTGTGTTTACGTGGAATCGTCATGCAATCATGACGGGTGTATACGATCAAGGTGAATCAGCAGAGTAAACTGGCAGGGCGGCGGCGCGGCCAGCGGCAATAGGGGCCATTTCCCCGCTCGTCGCAAGCTCCTCGCTCGAGAAAAAGGCCCTACCTCAGAAGTCTGAGCCGATGGGTTGTTACGACGCCCAAGAAACCACGAGGTTCAAGCAGACCCAGATGACGCCATAGCCTGCCAGCGCCGTACCGAGGGTCATGACGATCCGTCGCCAGATGGGTTTGGGTGTACCGAAAGTCATACACGACAAAAAGCCGACCCACACAACCAATAGAGTGTACGGGAAGAGAAACAGTCGCTCCGGAAATTCGCTGGCGACGCATTTAGCCAATGTCATCGCCAGACAGACGAGACCGAACGCGACGCATCCAGCCACATAAATCAACCAGCCTTTTTGTTTTGGGTCCATCCCCCCCTTTGTAACGGGGCCTCCGCATGCTGACAAGAGCAAGCATGAACGTTCTTGGTTAAGGCAGGCTCTGCTCGGTCCGACCCCCCTCTTTAAACTTTTTTAATAAATTACTTTGCAACGCAAAGTGCTTTATGTATATTCGCATCATGAAAGCAACAAAACCACATGCCATCAGCGATGACGCCCTGCTGGCCCGCTTGGAAGAAGTGGCCGGAAGGACGCTCGACCCGAACGCCGGCATTTTCGGCCCGGCGTCCATGACGTGGCACCTCGGACGACATACATCCCTCTTCTGGGGCAGTTGGCGCGCGGTACTGCTGCAGTTGGCGCATCCCTGGGTGGCCAACGCGGTTTGTCAGCACTCCCATTTCATGGAGGATCCGCTCGGACGCTTCCATCGCACCTTTTCGACGATGTTCAAAATGACGTTCGGCGATTTGGACACGGCCCTGACGACAGCGCGAGGCCTGCACGCCATGCATACGCGCATTCAGGGTCGTATCGCCTGCCCGGCGGGGCGCTTCAAGACCGGCACACGCTACCAGGCCAACGAAGCCCACGCCCTTTTCTGGGTGCAGGCCACCCTGATCGACACCACCGTTCGCGTTTTCGAGCAAACCGTGCGCCCTTTAAAAGCAGAAGAGAAGGCGCGTTATTACGAAGAATCGAAACGCATGCTGTGTCTTTTTGGCATTCCCGAGGATCTTGTGCCGCCAGACTGGTATCAATTTCAGGCGTACAATCGCGACATGTGGGCATCGGACACATTGAGTGTTTGTGAAAGCGCCCGAGCCTCGGCCGATTACCTCTTTCGTATACGCCAGATGCCCGCCACTTGGGTCGTGTCCGCACCGGCGCGACGGGTGACCAGCGTCATGCTTCCGCCGCGCTTTCGCATGGCCTACGGGCTGCCCGACCCGACGCTGCACCAGCGCTGCCACTATGCCCGCACGATGCGTTGGACGCGCCGCAGTTTTGCGCGTTTACCAACGCATCTTCGCTACGCCACGCCATATCTGGAGGCGCTACAGCGATTGGAGGGGCGTGATCGAGCCCGCCCCATCACCCGTTTAATGAATCGCGTTTGGATCGGAAAGCCGGAACTGGTGATGGCGTCGCCCGGTTCTCAGACATAAGCAGATCATGCCGCCAAGACAGGAGTAAATCATTATGGATGCCGGAATCGATGCAATTGGTTTTTATGTTCCACAATGTGTATTGAATTTGCGCGACCTTGCCCAGGCGCGCTCAATCCCCTACGCCAAGTTAGCACAGGGACTCGGGCAGGAACGCATGGCGATCGCACCGCTGGGCGAGGATATTGTGACCATGGGTGCGCATGCCGCGCACGAAGCCCTTGAACATGTCGACCGGCAGTCGATCGACACGATTATTGTAGCGACCGAATCGGGCGTCGACCAATCCAAGTCCGCGGCGATCTATTTGCACCGTTTGCTCGAGCTGCCGAAGAGCTGTAAAGCGTTTGAGATCAAGCAGGCCTGCGTTGTGAAAGCGGGTTGGCTACCTGCTTTGATTCTAGGTATTCATGGCGTCGCGCTGCTCTATCTAGACGTATATGCCGGGGGGCCTGATGCTGACAGAAGGCCTGCATCGTCTTTTGATGGTTGGAACGCTGGTCGTGGTTTGGATTGATCACGGAAAGGTATATCGTGCAGGAGGTTACAGCTTTTGGACATATGCACGCGACACCTGGGCCGAATTGCGTGCGTGTTTGCGTATAAGCCGCACGTGGGCAGTGCTTGGGAATGATGCTGCACATTCGGCTGTTGTGGCCCAAATGGCGGCGCAACCTTGATTCAAAAAAGAGCCGTTGACACCACGAAGAACGCGAAGGTTCCTGGAGTACGAGACTCCGTCGAGCCGCCTTGTTCAACTACGACGCCGGAACGAGCAGGTTTTCCTGGTAAAGCTTGGTGACGAATTTGCAGTCGAGTGCGTGACCCGCTTTATAGGATTCGATATGGCCGACGAAGCGTCCTTTATCGATCAAGGCAACCGCGGCCAACAAATCGAGTGCTGAACGGTGCCATACTGCTTCGAGCGACTTGCCGTCATGAACCAGTTGAGGCTCATTGACATAAGATGTACGCCCGGCGATCAACAGGTTCTTCTTGCTGTAGCCCAGATTGCGGACATCTGCGAAAATTTTGCCGATTGTTTTGCAATAGAGCATCACGCCGATGTTGGTGTTTGTTCGGGCGACGGCACCTTTACGGAAGGACGCGTTGTCCATGGTGTATTGCAAGCGCTGCTGGCCGATAGCGTTCGGAAAATCCAAGGCACAATCGATCGTGAGGTCACGCGACCCCGCGGGTGCTGGATGCACAATCAGAAAATTTCCGTACGGTCCGACGATGGATACCTTCTCCTTCACCGTCACATAGCGTGCAAGGCGACCCGTCGGCACGATGCCAATTCGATCGGCGGCTTCGACAATGTCGAGCGCACCGCGTTCAAACAGAGGCGGGTCGCCATCACTAACCCGTATGCACACGTTATCGAGCCCCATGCCGTAGCGCAGTGAAACGATGTGTTCGACCATGCGTAAATAATTGTGCGGGGAGCCACTACGCAGCACGATGTTGCTGACCGTATTTCCCGTCGTCCACACATTTTCGATCGAAACGCGAACCGGCAGCGAGTCAGGTTGGTCCTCACGATCGATCCACCAACCAGGCTCGCTTGATGGCCCAAATGTTAGCGTCCGGTGGGCTTTGCCCAGAAACGTACCGGGGCCGCTAACAGAAAAAGACCCGGCCAGGGTGGTTTCATCGGGGGTATAGGCTTGCGCGGCGTCATGCGGCTCAACGAGGTCGACAGGTTGGGCCTGAAACGCCTCATACCCGCTACGTAAAACTTCTGCGTCCCCTGCTAAGAGACGTCCAAACAAATCGTTGGCCAAGATCTTGTATCCTTTTGTCGTGTTCTTTGACGCGCATCACAATCGGTCGGCATACTAGCCTCGATGTCGGGCCGGAATCAAATCTCAAAGCGTTTTTCACAGGAAACAAGTTGGCGATACCCCGTTGCCGTGACGACGACGGTATCTTCGATGCGAAAGCCGCCCGTGGTCGGATAATACAGACCCGGTTCTATCGTAATAACGTTCCCTTTTTTCAGGCGTGTTTCCGACAGACTGACAGACGGCGCTTCGTGAATGGCCAACCCCACGCCGTGTCCGGTGCTGTGGATAAAGCCCGCCGGCGTTCCATCCAGCAGCCCCGTTTCAAAACCGCGCCGTTCAAATTCGTCGACCGAAGCCTTGTGTACCGAGCTGCATTTCACGGCAGGGGCGATGCGCGTGAGCGAGGCACGATGTGCCGCTTTGACCGCGTTGTACATGCGCTTCTGTTGCGGTGTCGCTTTGCCACGGATCACAGTGCGCGTGATATCGCCCCAATAACCGTGATGCATATGGCGCGGAAAAATATCGATGATGATCGGTTCATGCGCCCGCAAGGGGCCACTTCCGCGCTCGTGGGGGTCAACGCCTTGTGCCCCACCTGCCACAATCACGTCGCCGCACACGGTGTTATGATCCAGAAGAACATGGTGGATGCAGCGCTGCACGGCTTCCGAGCGAAGCGTTTTTCCTTTGTAGGTTAAGGTGCCGCTGCGTGAAATTGTGGTCGCACCAATCATGGTCACAGCGGCCTGCATGGCATCAACGGCCGCCTGCTGGCTCTCGGTAATGCACGCGATTTCTACCGGTGACTTAACCTGGCGCTTGGGAAAGAGGGCCTCGCGGCTCGTGGTGATGCGGATGCCCCGCGCTTCCAGACGCTGCGCAATACCATGCGGAAAGTCCGATGGAACGCTGACGCGCGTCAAACCGATGTGTCGCAACAGACACAAGGCCCATTGATCAAGCTTTCCGCGGCCGGTTTTTGGCACTTTCAGGTCGTCCGGCGTCAGGGCCTCGAGAGGCGGAAATGTCTTGGACGTGGCCGCCAAAGTGCGCGCTCGGCCTATTTCAAGGCGCGAAACGACTAAATAGCGCTTTTTTGGGGTGACGAGGTAAACCAGAGGGTCCGGCGCCCAAAAACCGCTCGAATAGACAAGGTCAGGGCTCTCGGAAGGGCTTGCAATGAGCAAAATTACGGCTGTTGATTTCTTCATGTTCGTCAAATTCTCCTAATCCATGCCGCATCCTACGCAAAGAAAGCGTCCTGCGCAAATTAGAGACGTCATGAACAGCTTTTTTGAGCGGTGATGCCCCTCTAAGAATCACGACATACGAATCACGCTTTCTTGGTTTTCAAACACTTGTTTTTGATATTGCGCACAACTGTACTACGTATTTGTTATCGTAAAACACTTATATAGAGTATCTTGCATAACAAATAGACACTACATACTACGCGTTTGAACAAACCCGCATCGATTGCGCATCTTATCGGTGGTTTGGTGGTCATGAATCAAAAAGTCCTAGCGCGATGAGCACATCGGCCAGATATCAACAGATGCCAAAATGGCGCTTTGAGCTCAAAATTTAACGTTAACTAATCAAAAGTAGGCTATTTTTTGCCTGTTAATAACCTGTTAATATGTTTAAATCTTTTTTCCTTGTCAGCAGGGGCTCGATTTCGTGCTATGTGGTCGTCTTTGGAGCCAATAATCATCCCGGTTTAGGCAACAAAACATCTTTTCTGTATTTTTTAGACTTTTTTGCGAATGTAGGGGTTAAACGTGCGGGAAAACAACTCAGACCATCTTTTGGCTACCGAATTATGGACACGCGTCTGTGCCGAACTTCAAGAAATACTTCATGTCGATGTTTACAGCCGATGGATCTCCGTCATATCGCCTTGTGCGTTGACCGACGGTACCTTGGTCCTCGAAGTTGAAAACGACTTCTATCAGACATGGCTAGAAGACAATTATCTGCCCCTGATTCACCAGGCCATTAAGAGCATCACGGCCGATGAGATCAAGACGCGCTTTCAGGTGGCCGATGCGGCGACCAAGCCTGCGCCAGCGGCGGTCGCCCCTGCTGCTGAGCAAGATTCCCCGCAGCAAACACTAAACCTTAACGCTGAGAGCGCTCCCCCGGCTGCCGAAAAAACGCCTAAACCTACTGCCGCGGCACCCCGCAGCACACGTCAAGCTGACAGCGGCGGCGCGCGACTGAACCCACGCTTCACTTTCGAAAATTTCATCATCGGGCCGTCAAACAACTTTGCACACGCGGCATCGCTGGCCGTCGCCCAAGCGCCTGCACGGGCATACAACCCGCTTTTTGTTTACGGGGGAACCGGCCTGGGCAAGACACATCTGATGGCCAGCATTGGGCATCACGTTTTACAAAACTCACGCGCCAAAATTTGCTATGTTTCGTCCGAAGCGTTTTTGAATGAATACATCAACGCACTGACCACGCGCAGTCTGGTGCAGTTCCGCCGCAAGTACCGCAACACCGATTTGCTGTTGATCGACGATATCCATTTCCTGGCCAGCAAGGAGCAATTGCAGGAAGAGTTCTTCCACACCTTCAACACCCTCTTTGATGCACGCAAACAGATCGTCATGACAAGTGACCGGCCTGCCAGCGAGATTTCCGGTTTGGAACAGCGCCTGGTTTCGCGTTTTGAGTGGGGTTTGGTCACTGAACTGGAACCCCCCGACCTCGAAACGCGCATCGCCATTCTGAAGTATCGTCAGGAAAAAGCTGAACACAAGCTGCCTGACGATCTGCTGCTCTTTATCGCCGAGCACATTCGTTCCAACATTCGTCGTCTGGAAGGCGCTTTGATTCGCGCCATTTCTTACGCATCCCTGACGAACCGTGATTTGACATTGGACTCGCTGAAATACCTGCTTCGGGACACGCTTGAGCAGGAAATGGAGGCGGCTTTGTCCTTTGCCGACATTCAACGCGCCGTTGCGGATCATTTCGACATTCGGTTGAGCGACATGACAAGCAAGAACCGTCAACGCAGCGTCGCGGCGCCACGTCAGCTCGCCATGTACTTATGCCGTCGTATGACGGACTCGTCCTTCCCGGACATTGCCGAAGCCTTTGGAAAGACGCATGCCACGATTCTGCACGCCTATCGCCAGGTGGACAGCCGACTAGATGTTGACCCCGAGCTCAAGCGCAGCATGTCTTCCATCTGCGGAAAACTGGGCCGCTCCGTCAGTGTATAACCCACCTCCTTGGCGAGCCTTAAAAGATGGTTTGTTGTACTTTTCAAAATTTAAAATGGAACTTCTGTGTCTTTTTTCGATCTTGATAAGGGTGTCAGTAACCCCTTGTTGAATTGTTAATAAATGAAAAAACAATTGATAACTCAAGCTTATGAACAGACGGCGACATTTCATCATCCACGTTATTGACAGGCTCAACATGCCTATGCATGCTGCCTAGCAAGGGTTTAGCGTACTTTTAACTTTATTCGTCTGCTATAATAGTGATAGTGTTTTAGATCTATATAGGTTATTTCTAATATAGTGTTGTGAACAACTTCAATTCTAGGCCCAGACCGCAGAGCACAGTATGAAATTTGAGATTGCCAAAGCACCCTTGTTGGAAGGACTTCAAAAAGTCCAGAACGTCGTCAGCTTGCGAAGTACGCTGCCCATTCTCTCGAACGTGCTTCTGAATGCAGACAAAGAAGGTCTTTGGCTCACCACGACAGATCTGGACGTGACCGTACGTTGTCGGGTCGATGCAAATGTGACCAAGCCTGGGGCAACGACATTGCCGGTACGCCGTATGGCCAGTATCATTCGCGAACTACCGGACAGCATGATCGAAGTTGAGATTGATGATAAAAATCAGGCGACATTCAATTGTGCCTCCTCCTTTTTTAAACTGATCGGCTTGTCCGAAGATGAGTTTCCGCCCATTCCAAAAGCAGATGGAAACCACACCATCACGATCAATTCTGGAATATTCCGTGAGATGCTTCGAAAAACATCCTACGCGGCGTCTACGGACGAAACGCGTTATGTGCTCAACGGCGTCTTGCTGAGTTTCAAGAGTGACAAACTTACTATTGTCGCCACAGACGGCCGTCGCTTGGCCCTCATCGAGCAGGAAGTCGAATTACCGGCCGAGGCCCAGACTGACATCATCTTGCCCACCAAGGCCGTTAACGAGCTTCTACATATCCTTGGTGATGACGGCGAACTCAAGATCACACCAAAAGAGAATCAGATCGTTTTCGAATCAGGCGAAACCCTGCTTTCGACCAAACTGATCGATGGAACGTACCCCAACTATCGCCAGGTTATCCCAGCGCAGTGTGAGGAACGAGTAACGGTTGAACGCGAAAGCTTGCTGACCGCTATGCGCCGTGTCTCTCTGGTCACGGCAGATCGCTCGAGTGCGACCAAGTTGACTTTTTCTAAGAACAAGTTAAACGTCACCATGAACACACCAGATGTGGGTGAAGCACGTGAAACCATTCCAATTAAGTATTCTGGAAAAGAAATCACAGTCGCGTTTAACCCCGAGTATATGATCGATCCGCTAAAAAATCTGAGTAATGACGAAATCTACGTTGAACTTAGTGACGATCTCAGCCCGGGCGTTGTCAAATGTGACATTCCGTTCCTCTACGTGCTCATGCCGATGCGCGTCAGCTAGGACCGTCGTTCCGACTGCTTTAAAACTTGCTTGAACGTCGGTCCTGAAGCATAGTCATCGATTCTTAAATCCATCTCTCATTGCCCGATGGTGTAACGGTAGCACTGCTGATTCTGGTTCAGTTAGTCTAGGTTCAAATCCTAGTCGGGCAACCAAGCGAATACCGAGTCTCATTTTTCTATCCAGACTCACCATCACGATCATTGATATACCCTCACTGTCTGATCTATAATGGTCGCTGGGTATGAAAGGATTTATTTGATGGTGCTTCGTAATATAATTTCAATGATCTCTCTGGCGTGGATCTGTGCGCTCCTGCATTCAGATGCACGGGTTGACCCGGGGCGACACCGCCATGGTGGGTTGACCGAAGTGTCATTGATACAAACGCCCTTCCCAACGATTTCGCAGCCATCAATCTAGGTCAGGTTAAATGGTTTGCCAGTATGGCGTTCGATTTCGTTCACACCAACCAACGTGGGCTTGCACACAGCCGAACTTCAAACCGGATCGGATTCGCTAACAAGCCCCGACCAGATCACGCTTTCTGGAACTGGCCGAATCGCACCGCCACAGTTCGAGGCGATTCCGCCGTCTATCGGCTTTCCAATGACGGCCGTTGGAACGTCGGCCCCGCCTGTGACCCTGGTCGTTTCCAACATCAGCAACGTCAGCCATACGCTGATGGCCGTTGAAATCACCGATGATGCGTTGGCGGAGTATACGTTGACACCGCTGCTTTCACTGCCAATCGTGCCGGCGCCAGGTGACACTGCGAGCTTGAATGTCGACTATCAACCTGCCCGTTCCGGTGTACGCAGCGCCAATGCAGCCGTGCATTTTGACGCCAATACGCAGCATCACATCGTGCCCTTGTCGGGTATTGGGCAAGGTGGCGGCACGCGTACGCGCTATCGCGTAAATAGCGGTGGGCCAACGTTTAACAACGGAATAGATGTCTGGGAAGAGGATTCGCCATATCAAAACACAGGCAATTCATACACCACAGTAGAGGCCATTTCAAATACCGTTGTGGATACCCTTTATCAATCGCAACGCTGGGACCCCTTGAACGCTCCGGACATGGAATACGCCTTCCCCGCACCCGCAGGGTTCTATTCTGTTCAACTGCATTTTGCCGAAATTTTCAACGGTGTTAACTTTGTCGGTGCACGTGTTTTCAATGTGCAGATTGAGGGCCAGACCGTGCTAACCAATTTTGATGTTTACGCTGAAGCAGAACTTTACACAGCGCTCATAAAAGACATACCCGTAATCACGACCGATGGCGTCATCAATGTCACGTTCAGCCATAGTGTCGAAAATCCGAATGTGTCTGGGTTTAAAGTATCGAAGCACGACGTGGAGTTGATTGTCGATCAGCACGTCGTGGCATTAGGTCATCTGTCTCTGGGGCAAAGCAGTCCGACCAACACTGTGATGCTGACCAACCTGGGCAGCGAAGCTCTTGAAATCACAGAGCTGAGCTTCATCGCCGCCTCCGAATCCACCAACCTGACTTTTACCCTCAACACAACCAACGCATTCATCAAGACCAGTATTCCCTGATCGGGAACGAAAAAGCAGGTCGCCGACGTTGATGCGTGTGAAGACGGATCGGCCTCGCTCCTGTCTCGTCGTACGATCATGCATATGGTTCGGCCGGAGTCCGTCACGAAAAACGCATACCCGTGGCGTGGTCCCGTGAGTCGAAAAGTGGCTTGACGCCTTCTCTTCGGCCTTATACCGTCGACGAGACGTTTTAGGCCCGAATCCTGTGCCATCAGGAGACGGGCGTGGTGGTTTCTAACGATGTGAAGCAAGGTCTCTTAAGGAGCTGGGCATGGACAATACTTTTGTTGCAACGTATCTGAACTGGGATCACCGTGCCCCCAGAAAGAAGCACAGGATTGGGAATCGAATTCTGAAAGCTCTGGGAAGGGATGCGATGCTCGTGCCTACGTCGCCCAACATGGCTAATATTGAAACTCGCATGAATGTATTCCACCTGATGCGGCACGTTGCTGTTTCAAAAATTACGGGTGATGTTGTGGAGCTGGGTTGTGCGGCAGGCGAAAGCTCAATTGTCGTTCAAAAAGTCCTTAACGAATTTGCACCCGACAAGGCATTTCATGTGTTCGACAGCTTTGAGGGCTTGCCGGAAATTAAAGCGGAGGATCAAAGCGACAACGTTTTCAAAAAGGGCGACGTGTCAGTGCCGGAAAATATTCTCCACAAGAATTTCGCAGAAACACAGGTCAGCCCTCCGCATGTACATAAGGGTTGGTTTGAAGACACGGTGCCCTACAATTTGCCCGACAAGATCAGTTTTGCCATCGTCGATGGGGATCTTTATAGCTCGACGAAGCACATCCTTCCGCACGTGTACGAACGCCTCAGCCCGGGTGCTATCTGCATTTTCATTGTGTACTACAATGAAAATATTTTTCGTCGAGATTACACTGATGACTGCCAAAAATGCCCGGGTGCAAGAAGAGCGATCGATGAGTTTTTCGCGGACAAACCCGAGTCCG
>JAPKCZ010000111.1 GCA_028822745.1 Kiritimatiellia bacterium
GTCGATATAGCCTTCAAAGCCGTCCTGAACGCTGCCCCCGATGACCGATCCACCGCCAATGCTCAATTCACCAGCTGTGTTGATGCCGACATCGGCACCCACGATGGGCAAATCGACGGCGTCGATACGATATGAGGCCAAGTAACCGTCGATATACA
This sequence comes from Kiritimatiellia bacterium, assembly GCA_028822745.1. GTDB lineage: Bacteria > Verrucomicrobiota > Kiritimatiellia > UBA8416 > JAIOPI01 > JAPKCZ01. The sequence goes on from JAPKCZ010000111.1 coordinate 159, forward strand.
GTCGCATGGTGTGATTCGACTGATTATAGGTTGCAACAAGGTGCGTCCATTCCTCTGCAGGAACGCGCATTTCAGGTAGCAAGTTTACGCCGATCTCCGTTGCGCCCTGACCATCAAGGCGAACCTCTACGGGCCAACCATTGGTCAAACCAACATAGCGTGCATAAGGACGCAGCACACCGTTCGTATTTTCAATACCAAGTTCGTAATTAACAGCGCGTTGGCCGCTTTCATCAGAGACCGCTCGGCGCACGATAATACCGTTAGCATTGTTGCTTGGGTACACCCAGGCTTCAACAGTCCACGACTGAAGGGAATGACGGTCCTGGCCATTGATGACCACACGGCCCGTTCCATCAAATCCCATCGATCCAAGTTTAGGTGGATCAAGCGAGTTCAACGGGCTGGAGAGACGCTCAGGCGCCAAGGTGGAAAGCACCGCATCATCGGTTCCGGTCAACTCTTCGTAATCCGTAAGTCCGTCATCGTCGGTGTCGGGCTCGTTCGGCAAAGTGCCGTCCGCCTGTTCCTGCTGGTTGACCAATTGATCCCCATCGCTGTCACGCACGCCGTCCAAGATGGTATCTCCGAAGGAACGTGGATCAATAGGATTCAGACCGGCCAAATATTCGTACAGGTTGTTGATGCCGTCGTTGTCCGTATCGTCTTCAGGGATGGCACCGTTATCGTTGCCAAAGAACGCAATTTCCCACCAATCCGGCAGGCCGTCGCCGTCGGAGTCAACAAAGTCCCCGGAATGAATTGGGGTATTGGTTTCAACCATCGTCACCGCACCAACAAATGTGGCGTCGTATCGCCATGACGTAGACCACCCGGTCGTTGCCAAGCTGAAATCTTGGACCTGACCATGGACCCACGGGCTGCGCGCACTGGTAAACTCTGGTGACGCAAGATTGAACGACGTAAAATCATCGAAACGATAGTATCCAACCAGACCGAACTTGCCCGTCTCCTGAATCTGGCGTGCACGCCGTGCCAGGTCGCTTTGCGTCTGTGCCGAATTCCAAATACGGACTTCGTCGATGAGGCCTTCGAAGCCTTCACCAATGCGATGATGAATGCTGCCTGAATCAGGCACGGCAGCAGCCAAACCGAAGGCGTCGACTTCCGAGCGCAGGATTCCGTCCACGTAGAGTTTCAATGCCATTTCTTCGGCGTCGTAGACACCTGCAATGTGGTACCAATTCTCGAGACGCGCGATCGCCACGGTCGACGTGGCCCCGATTTCGGAGTACGCGCCTTCATCGCGACCGATACTGCGCACGTACGGCGTCAGGTTCGAACTGATGCCGAGCTCATAGTTGGAGCCTGCATCAATGCCACGCTTCAAAACAATACCGCCATCCGAGCCTTCGGCCAGATTTACCCATGCCTCGACAGACCAACTATTGGTCATGGCGAATCGACTATGTGGACGCAATGCAACATAGCCGGTGCCATCAAGGCTCAATGCGCCGCTGCGGCGTGGGGACTCGGAGGATGTTGGCACCGTGGTCATACCGCCGGCCAGTGTTTCGTCAAAATCACTCACGCCATCGTCATCCGTATCGACAATATCGGGTCGTGAGCCCCAACGCTGTTCCAAGCTGTTGATCAGCCCGTCGCCATCAAGGTCTTCGAATCCATCCAGGATGCCGTCGCCGTCCGTGTCGATCGACCACGGATCCGTGCGTGCGTAGTACTCTGACAGATTGCTCAGATCATCAAGGTCTGAATCTGCAATTCCAGAAGCGGTCGTGAACTCGCGGAAATGCAGATCTTTAAACCAATCCGCCATACCATCCGTGTCAATATCATCGCCATCGGTACCATTAACTCCTTGCAGGATCGGTGACGGTGCGGCAGGCAAGACCACCGACGAAGTGACGCTCGCCGACGAAACGACATAATGATAGCCCTCATAGGTGATCAACTCGTCGTAGCGATCACGCTCGCTGTGCGGCGAGCCCGCCACGTAATAAAGCTTCCACGCGAAATCCTCAATCGATTCACCCGCATCGTCGAAACGGTAGTAGCCCGTCAGGTCATTGTGGTTGGCCTGTACAAGGACGTCGCGGTTATCATGAATCTGCGATTCAGTGCGCGTCACTTCCCACACACGGATCTCATCGACCAACGTCCCGGCAGCAAAGGTTGTATCACCAAGCTGTGCAAGGTGGTCGCGATCCAGTGTGACACCCGTGCCATGCATTGGCAAAACCTGCCCAGCGAAGCCGAGACGTTTCTGATGGAACAACAGTCCTTGCGATACCATCATCAACATGGATTGCGTGTCGTCCACGTCAAGCATGACGGCAACGTGAGCCCATTCGCCGGCAACAAGCGGTCGATCGGCAACAATGGTGTGCCACGTCTCGGTCGTATCCTGGAACTTCACATAAGGAACATTGACCTGCAGTCCGAGTTCGTAATGCGTGAACCCGTGCACCGTATGCTGAATTATGGCGCCGCTTTCCACTGGCGTGGCAGGATTGATCCACGCTTCGACCGTCAACGGGCCCGCAACATTATCAAAGCGGTGTGCCATTGGGATCGACAGAGCGGAGGCCAAGCCAAGATCAAGCGCACGATTCGCAGTGCTGACAACAGGGTCCTGCGACATGCTGAAGTTCGGATGTGTGCCGGCAGCAATTTCGTCGACATCACTGATACCATCATCATCCGTGTCGAGAAGGTCAGAACGAGAAGCAATGGTGAGTTCGAGATTATTGGTCGCCCCATCATTGTCGGTATCATAACGAGGAATGCGCTCACCAACGGGGGTGGCCGCATCAACAAGTTTCTGATGCCACGCAGCCGATGTGGCCACACCAGCCTTCAACCACTGGTTGTCAGCATCGCTGCCGAGCCAGGCATGCGCAATCCGCGTATCCTCGATGCTGGTGCCGCCGTCCCACATCATGAATTCACTGATCAGCGTCGGTTCCGTAGGCAACTCGATGTTTTCGCTAATGTTTTCAATGATGACATCCCAATCGTCAACACCCAGCTCGAAGCGAGCGCCTCCTGTATCCTCTGCATATTCGAGGATGTCAGGACGTCCGTTGCCATCGTCATCCAGGTCAGCGAAAATCTGGGCAACGCCATAGAAGGTAACGTCGTTGTCAATCAGGAGTTGTTTGACCTCGCCAACCGACATCGCCGGGTAACCATCCGAGATCATCCAGCCGGGCCATTCCTGGGCCATGTTTTCATCGGTAATGAGGATGAAGATCTTCTGAGCGCCATCACGAAAGCTTGGATCCCAAATCTCGGGCAAAAGACTGTAAAATGAAGCCGCGGTCCCGGCTTCAGCTGCGCAGCACAAATCGGTGTCATCCAAGTAGGTCTTAAATTCCTCTGCATCACGTGTGAAACCGTAAGGCGTGAAGATCTCACCACCACGGGGATCAAAATTATCCACGTAATCCAGCAAGGCGACTTGCGCATCAACGGACTTCGCCTCAAAAGTCTCGATAAACTCCTCGATGGAAAGACGAACGTCGGCGATCGCACCGGACATGGAACCACTGGTATCGAGAATAAAGACAATGTCCGCTCCCGCGGAGAGGGTGCGCGTGCCAAACAGTTCGTAGAGATTGTAGACTTCCAGATCCGTCATGCGTCCCGTTCCGACACGTGCTTCAGCAATCAGACCTTCGAATCCGTCGCCGAGACGTTCTTCAAGGGACGAGCCGCCCAGGTCGGGGCCATCATCTTGCCCGACTTGGATCGCGTTGTTCAGACGTCCGTTCACGAAGAGGCTCAGCGTCCACGTATCGGTATCCAGCTGGCCAGCGAGATGGGTCCAATTCGTACCCGTCGTCAGAGCGGGAACCGCATGCCCAATATTATTCGTGGCCTGTACGAGATATTCGCGCGCGCCCTCCCCTGCCGTGTAACGCACATAGGGCACGCCAGGTTGCGACCCATCATAATTGAGTCCCAACTCATACGTTACCCGTTGTGCGGTTCCACCCGTCAAGGATCGACGCCATACCGGCACGGAGTTTGTGAATCCGGCGGCGGGATTGATCCATAGGCCGATGGTCCAGTCCTTGCGCGCATGCTTCAACACTTTCGGCAGCGTGACGTACTCGCCTGATCCAACGGTTAGGCCGCCGAATCGATCTGGCGTTTCTGAACGCGCAGGATTCGAGTTGCCTACAATTTCCGTCAGGTCGTCGAAGCCATCATCATCCGTATCGGCCAACCATGGTGATGTGCCGTGGCGCTGTTCATCAAGGTTGGAGACGCCATCACCGTCAATACTGTCGCGATCGGCATCGTTGATACCGTCGTTGAATGTGATGGCTTCATGAGGATTAAGACCCGTCAGGTATTCGTAGTAATCATTCAGCCCGTCGTCGTCCGCATCCTCGAACGCATCAGGGATGTCATCGCCGTCGGTATCGACCACATTTGTGGACGATACGATACCGTAAAGATCTTCGAATGCATCGGGCAAGCCGTCCAAATCCATGTCATCCGCCCAGCCAGCAAGGACGCCCGCGAGTTGGGCTGCCTCATTGGTGGTCGTCAGAGCGCCGGCACCACGCAAGACAAAGCCTTCATTCTGGCGCTGCGCAAAGTCTTCAACATCGTCGCCGCCGTCATCAAAACGATAGTAGGCAAGCAAGGATGCGTCATCGGCCTGACTCAGACTGAACTCATCCGCGGCCATTTCAATATCACTCAGGGCCTTATTCCAAATCTTGACTTCGTCAATGTAGCCGTCCGTCAGGTCTGCGCCGATTCTGGCCCAGCCTGAACCAAAGGCGGGTACACCTGGGACATCGCCATCACCAGGCATGGCGACCAGCATTTCGGTTTCGAAGATCATGGCATCAATCCAAAAGGTCAGTTTTCCCGTCGCCGCTTCCCAACGCGCCGCGATGCGATGCCAGTCGTCGTTCGTGATTGGGCCGGAGGCCGAAACGAGCAGATTGGTCCCGGTCGCTGCGTCGGAAACGCGAAGATAAGGCGCGCCGCCATTCAGACCCAGATCGAACTGATACGTACCCTGCGCATGTTCATAGCTGATCAGATGTCCATCAACATCCGATCCCATTTGGGCCCGCAATTCAACGGTCCAATCGAGACCGGAGCGGTCAAAGCGATACGGCGCAGGCATCGTGACGCCAGCACCCGCAATGCTGACAAGACTCAGATCGAGACTGCGTGCGAAGTAACCGCGCTTAGTGTTGCCATCCACGGGCGGGAACTGGCTCATGGAATAACGCGCATTTGACATCGGAACGCTCGACACTTCGGCCAAGTCGTTAACGCCGTCATCGTCGGTATCGGCTACGAGCGGATTGGTGCGGTGAGCCTGTTCCTGATTGTTGACCAATCCATCGCCATCCAAATCTTCAACCCCATCCAAGGTGCCATCATTGTTCGTGTCATTATCACGAGGGCTAAGACCGGCAAGGAACTCAAACAGGTCCGTCAAACCGTCTTCATCGTAGTCCGTGTAAGTGCCGTCCACAGCGCGGGCCACGGTCGTGAGATCGCCGAAGTAACGAAGTTCCCACCAATCCGCGATGTTGTCGCCATCGGTGTCGGTGCTACCCTCATAAACAGGGCTATCTTTCGTGGCTACAACTTGCACGGCAGAACCCCTTAAGGTACCGGAATTGACCCAGCGATTTTTCCAGTCCTGCGGGAACAAGTCCGAGAAGTCGTGAACTTGGCCCCACGTGATCGAAGCACGCGCGCTCGTTCCGATCGTGTGTGTACCGTCATCAAAGCGATAATACGCCTCAAGTCGACCGGCGGGTGCCGTGACAGGGTCAAGCAGGGCTTCCACCTCACTAGCGGCCGAAGCCGTGCTCTGAATCTCGTAAGCAATAGGGGTACTGTTGGCCAAATTCACATCCGCAGACGGGATGTAGGCGACGAAACTGGCGCCCGAGAATGTGAACGCAGCGGGGCCACTCAATGCGTCGACGGTGGCAAGTGGTGTCCCAGGGTTCGCCGCATCAGCAAGCGTTACGCTTGTAAAGGTATTGCTAAAGGAGTCCTCCCATGTTCCAGAAACATACGTGAGCTGGTATTCACCTGCCGCAAGTGCCGTTCCAGTGGAGGGAATGGCTGTCAGATTCTCACTCGGTTGCACCGACCCCTGGAAAACGGTTAGGAAGGACGAGTCGCTGCTCGGATCCTCATTCCAAATCTGAACTTCATCCATCTGGCCAACGAAACCTTCGCCGACGCGTGTAAAGACGGGACCCGACCCAGTCGTTTCAGGGCGTTGGGCGGTCACTTGCCAAGCCACTCTGGCGCCGTTTACATGCAGCTCCAATAGGTGGTTCGTATTGTTGAAGCTACCCATGATGTGCGTCCAGGACTCGAGAGGAATGGCGTTCTCGAGCGGCGCGATAAGCGAAAACACAGAATGGTCCGTGCCGGCGTTGAAACGCAGGATGGCACGGCGATCAGCGTCCAGCCCCAAGAAGTACTGGTCGACACCAGCTTCGACCTGGCGGTT
>JAPKCZ010000112.1 GCA_028822745.1 Kiritimatiellia bacterium
ACGGGTTCGACGAGGATAGCCGCAATATCAGCCGAATTGGCGCGGATGATATCAAGAGAGTCGTCTTGGCCGTACGGGACAACAAGAACGTTGTCGACAGCGCCCTTCATGATGCCGGGCGCGGCAGGTACGGCGCGATGGTTTGGGGTTCCACGAATGATGACTTCATCGAAAATACCGTGATAGGCGCCTTCGAAGACAACAACGGTATTGCGCCCTGTTACGGTGCGCGCGATGCGCAGTGCGCCGACGACAGCTTCGGAGCCGGTATTACAGAAGGCCACACGCGACAACCCTGTCATCTTAGAAAACTGCTTTGAGACGATACCCGCCAGCGGATGCTGTGGTCCGATCTCGTATCCCTTCTGCAGTTGCTCCTGGACGGCATCGACAATGAACTTAGGTGAATAACCAAAGAAATTGGTGCCGAATCCGCAGGTAATATCGACATAGTCATTGCCGTCGATATCGCGCAGGTGGGAGCCTTTAGAATGCTCGACGACAATGGGGTAAATCATTTCCTTGATCAGTGGGCGAAAGCCGGAAACAACGCGTGGATCTGCGAGATGTTCACGGTTTTCTGTCGTGGATGCTTTTGATAGAGGCGTGCGTGCGACGTACGCTTCAATAAATGTTTTCAGCGCAGCGTTTTGGGCCGTTGCCAGCTCGCTGTCATCCTCTGTGGTGATACGCGCCTGTGCACCAAAGGGGATGGGCTTTTTGCCTGAAGCCTGACTGGCTTGGGCCGGTTCTGTCTCAACCGTTTCAGGAGCCGTTGTGGACTGGATTCCTTGGTCGCTGTCGACCGGTAATGTTTCATCAAGATGATGAGACAACATGGCCAAGGTCGGCAGATCCTCCAGCAGTTGCCGAAATGTGACTTTACACGAGAAAACTTTCGATAGTGCAAGGCTGATCTGTGTCAGGAATAGTGAGTCGAGGCCCATTTCGACAAACGTCGTTGATGGAGGCATGGCTGCGACGTTGATGCCGGATGTGTCTTCTAGCAAATGAGCCACGGTCGCACGAATGCGTTCAACGCGAGGTGCAGCAGCGTCTGCGATCGCCTGCGTGGCGGATGGGCCCTCATCGATTGCATCCTCACTCGCTGCATGATGTGCTTCGTATTGGAGGTCGCCAGGTTCTGCCCAGTGGCGTACACGTTCAAAGGGATAACCGGGTAATGGAAGGCGGCTGCGTTGTTCGTTTTCGAAATAATGATCCCAGTCCAACTCCAGGCCGTTAAGCCACAGGAGTCCAACGGCAACGAGAACGTTGCGGCGTTCGTGCTCGGCCTCGCTTGGCTTGCCAAGGGATGGGATTGCCACCTGCCGTGTCATGTCACTGATCTGCTGACGGGCCAATGTCGTCGATGTCGTCCCGGGGCCTACCTCCAGTAGGATGTGATCCGCATTCTCCCTCCAGATTGAACCGACCGCATCACTGAAGCGAACCGTGTTACGAAGATGGCTGGACCAATAGGCGGGATCACATGCTTCATCGCGTTTCATCCATGCGCCCGTCACGGTGGACATGATCGGGATTTCAGGCGCCGCAAACGCCGTTTCAGAGGTGACGTTGTGAAACGCAGGAACAATGTCGTCCATCATCGGCGAATGAAAAGCGTGCGAGGTTGCCAAGAGCTTGCACGCAATGTCGCGTTGGGCAAGTTTGGCTTCGGCCTTCTGCATGCTTTCAAGCGGGCCGCTTAGGACACAAAGCGTTGGACTGTTGATCGCAGCTACAGCAGAATGTTTATCCAAAATGGATTCAACGTCATGGGCGGGTGCGCGCACAGAAAGCATGGATCCGTGATCAACGGATTGCATAAGTTTGCCGCGCGTGGCCACAAGTTTCAGTGCATCGTTGAGATCAAACACCCCTGCAACACAGGCCGCGGTAAATTCCCCGATACTATGCCCTATTAATGCTGTTGGACGAATTCCCCAGTGCAACCAAAGTTGTGCCATGGCGTACTCAACGCAGAAAATGGCTGGTTGCGTGTACATGGTTTGCTTCAACTGCTCGCTTGCGGCATCCGCTTCTTCTGCGGAGGCAAACATCAAATCTCGTATATCAAGTCCGAGAATTGGCGTTAATCCGATCGCGCATGCATCGACCGCATCGCGAAAAATTGGCTCAGAGGCATATAGCTGCTGTCCCATGCCAACGTATTGGGCGCCTTGACCCGGGAAAACAAAAACGACGTCACGTTCCACATTGCTGTATTGCCTAGTGGCGGAAATGTTCGGGTGTAAGGTTTCGAAAGCGGCCTGCGTGGCCGCGTCATTTTCAGAAACGACAAATCGTCGCCATGGTAGACGCGCCCGGCCCTTAATCAGTGTATAGGCGGCATCGGCGCGTGTTTCTGGGTTGTGGTCTGATAGCGCCGTGCCAACCGATTGCGTCATTGAATCCACTGCGGATTCCGTTTTTGCCGAAAGAAGGAAAAGCTGGGATGAGCGCGAAGGACGTGTTGATGGGAGGCCTGTCTCTGGCGCGGCCTCCAGTACGACGTGCGCGTTTGTGCCGCCGACCCCGAATGAACTCACGCCGGCACGACGTGGATGCCCAACAGGCGCTGGCCAATCAAGCGTGTCTGCGGTAACGCGGAACGGGGTTTCGTCGAATGGAATTTGTGGATTAGGCCGTTTAAAATGCAACGTTCCTGGTATACGGCCTCGCTCAACGCATAACGCGGCTTTGATCAAGCCCGCGACGCCGGATGCGGCAATCATGTGGCCCATATTGCTTTTGAGTGATCCCAGCGTGCACGTTTGCTTTTTGGCATCACCAAAGGCTTTGCATAGGGCTTCGACCTCGATTGGATCGCCGACAGGGGTTGCGGTGCCATGCGCTTCGACATAACCAATGCTGTCTGGGGCGAAATCCGCCATGGCCAGGGCCATAGCGATAACCTTGGCTTGTCCGACGACACTGGGGGCAGAGAAACTCATTTTGTCAGCGCCATCGTTGTTGATCGCGGCACCTCGGATGACGGCGTGAATGCGGTCCCCGTCACGTTTCGCATCGGCAAGCCGTTTGAGTGCAACAATGCCAGCACCGTTGTTGAACAGGGTTCCTTGAGCCTTTTCGTCGAAGGGTCGACAGTGGCCATCCGGCGAGAACATGCCGCCCTCTTGGTAGATATACCCAACCTTCTGTGGTGTTGATATAGACACGCCGCCTGCTAAAGCTAGGTCGCACTCACCAGAGCGAAGGCTTTTGAATGCCTCCACGACGGCAACGAGCGAGGTTGAACAAGCGGTGTGGACGCTAAGTCCGGGGCCGGTCAGGTTAAGCGCATGCGATAAACGTGTGGCGATGTAATCCTTCTCGTTACCAACCATCACTTGGAAGCTACCGACGCTTTCGATTAGGTCGGGTCGGCTTAACACATTTAGTGGGTAATACGTATTATTGCCCTGCCCCGCAAAAACACCAATCTCGCCATGCCACGTGTCTGGACTGTAGCCCGCGTTCTCGAGAGCGTGCCATGCAAGTTCCAAAAAGACACGTTGCTGTGGATCCATCACTTGCGCCTGACGTGGCGTGAATCCAAAAAAGGCGGCGTCGAATTTGTCGGCATCTTTTACGATGCCACGCGCGGCAACGTAATCGGGGTCACAGCGATGTTCCTCGGGAACACTTGGGTCCAAGTCCGTCAGTTCGAAACGCTCGATTGTTTCACGACCTTCGCAAAGATTGTCCCAGAAGGTGTCAAGGTCATCAGCGCCCGGAACGCGCAGTGCGACGCCGACGATCGCAATGCCGTCATCGGCTGGGCCTGCTGTGCGGGCCCCACGCGCGCGGGCCGCAGAAATAGCGGACGCGTGTTCGTCGCCTCCGTCGAGATGACGTGCAAGGGCACGCACGGTTGGATGCTCAAAGAAACGTGCAATGCTTAGATCGAAACCGTGATCACGCCGCAGGGTGTTAATGAACCGTAACGCCAACAACGAATTTCCACCGAGATCGAAGAAACTGTCATCCACACCGACGCGATCGACATTCAGTAAACGCGTCCATACAGCTGTAAGGAGACCTTCGGTCTGACCTTCAGCTGCAACATAGGCGACCTGTAGCGAATCACGATCCAATTCGGGTTCTGGCAACGCTCGACGATCAATTTTACCACTTGGCGTGGTTGGTAATGTGTCCAGGCACATCATGAACGAGGGATGCATATAGACAGGCAATGACGCGTTCAACTGTTTCTTGATGCTGGCCAGCAGTGCATCACCTGTGTCCCCAACGATATAAGCGGCGAGTCGTTGTTCGCCTACATCATCGGCCCATGAATTGACCGTTGCCTGACGAACACCATCACACGATTCAATGAGGCTTTCGATTTCGCCCAGTTCAACTCTGAAGCCACGAATCTTGAGCTGATCGTCTGTTCGTCCGAGGAAAACGATGTTGCCATCCGTTTCGAATCGGCAAAGATCGCCTGTTCGATACAGCGTCGCATCGGGTTGATCGCTAAACGCATCCGGAACAAACGTGTCCGACGTCAGCTCGGCACGATGTAAATAGCCACGTGCCGGGCACGCACCCCCTATGAACAACTCGCCGTCTTCGCCAGCCGCGCAAGGGGTGCCGGAGGCGTCAAGAATATAGAGGCGAGCATTCGCAATGGGTCGACCAATAGGTGGTAGCGCTGGCCACGTGTCAGGGTTTCCAGTCAGGTCGTAATATGAAACGACATGCGCTTCCGTTGGGCCGTACTGATTCACCAGCGTACACGTGTTCAACGTTTGAAAAAGGGACCGAAGGTGTCTTGTGATTTTCAGTTGTTCCCCTGCCGTAATCACTTCACGCAGTGTCGTCGGCCACAACGATTGTTCCGAGGCGACTTCCGCGAAATATTGCAGTGCAATAAATGGCATGAAAATACGCTCAACCTTTTGTGCGTTTAGAAAAGGAATTAAGCGTTCAGGGTCGAGGCGCTGGTCGTCGGTGGTTAAGACAAGTGTGCCCCCACCGCATAAAGTCACAAAGATTTCTTGAAAGGAGACGTCAAAACTAAGGGGTGCAAACTGTAGCGTGGTCGCCTCACGGCGGGCATGCCCAGCCGCATGTTGCCAATGGATCAGATTAACCAGCGGACGGTGTGGCATGGCCACGCCTTTCGGCTTCCCTGTTGAGCCCGACGTGTAAATGACATAGGCGAGGTCATCGATACTTCCGGAAGGGAGACGCGTTGCATTGGCCTCTTCGCTAGAAAACAGAGCTTCGGTATAGGTCGGCACGTTTGCGCCGACGAACAAATCGGTGTGACAGGCGTTTGTAAGTAAGGCGCTGACCTTGGCATCCGCGATCATAAAGCGAAGTCGGTCGACTGGGTATTCAGGATCCAAAGGAACGTAGGCAGCGCCTGCTTTCAGTGTGGCCAAAACCGCGACGACCATCTCTAAGGAGCGATTTAGGCAAATCGCGACGAGCGGGTCATCGCCGAGAAGCTTGGGCTGTAGGCGTTGCGCGGCTGCGTTGGCTTGCGCGTCCAATTCGGCATAGGTCAACGATTGGGATTCAAAAACCAGCGCGGTTGCTTTTGGGTGGCGGTCCACACAGGCCTCAAACAGGACGACCAGATTGTGGTCGTCCTTGAAGGGCTGGTCAGTTGCGTTCCACTGTGGGTACGGCTCTGATCCTCGTGCATCAGACATTCGTGGATACCGGGTACAGTTTCAACATCGTCGTGCGTCCGTGTTTTTCATGAGTTAACAATCACCGCAGTCTAATTCAAACGATCCGCAATGCAAACTGAGAATTTCCCTTACCCAACATCGGAGTATTGCGACTGCCCAATCAGCATGCTAGTGTTCTCCGTTCTTAATGAGGTGAAATGATGAGTGATTGGAAAAACGAGCTAGGCGAGCTGCTTGGCAATTCTGAGGTTGGTCGGATCGAGGGCGATGCTGCCGACTTACATCGATTCTTTAATGAGACCGCCCTTCCCGCTTACGAGGCTTTGTCTGCCGAACTTGAAAAGCACGGGCGCCAGACCCAGGTTCGATCTACGACATCTTCGGCGACCCTAACCGTTACCAATAATGGTGACGAAGAAATGAATTATCGGCTGCAGGCGCGACGTTTTCCTAATGGTGTTCGACCCTATGCTGAGGTGCGCTTTCGCGAACGGAATGGTTTGAAGTTGATCACGGTTGAAAGCATGGTGCGGAGCGGTTCGTCCGAGTACAGCATTAGTGATATCAGTAAGGACGAAGTTATCAAGAGCTTCCTCGAACAATACAAACGCCGCGTGGGCACGACTTAGAGTGCACCTCGCCATGGTCGCCGTGCAGCCCGCGACCGACCCTTCACTCGTATCCTATTCCGTGAAGTTCTGTAGGATTTCTTCGACTTGTGTCAGCGAAGGAACCATTTCTGCATCCCCTAGTGCGCGTCGAATGGCCTGTGCCATCTGGCGGCGTCCTATGGGTTTGTGGAGAACTTCGCTGACGCCCATTTCCCGAGCTTCGTCATCGCTAATGCCTTCCGTGTAGCCGGTGCAGAGGATAACCGGGACATTGGGACGAATGGCTTTAATCTTCGCGGTCAACTCGAGTCCATTGATATTTGGCATCATCTGGTCCGTAATGATGATGTCGAAGTTTTCTGGGTTCTTTTCAAAC
>JAPKCZ010000113.1 GCA_028822745.1 Kiritimatiellia bacterium
GGGCGAGAAACAGCAATAAGAACGCGTTCATCAAATGGCGCCGAATGCCTGGCGCATTTGATGAGGTGCTATGTTTTGCTGGCGTGGGGTCGGGCCGCATCATGGCTCGTGTGTTCTAGGCTTATAGGTCCTCGATGACCTTCGCGAGCAAATCGCGACAAGCACGTAAGTCTTTCGAGTTAACCATTTCTGTTACCGTGTGAATGTAGCGCGTTGGGCACGACAAGGTCATGGCGCGACACCCGCCGGCGGTACGTTGCATGCCGCCGGTGTCGGTTCCGCCGCGCGTCAGAATCGAACGCTGATAGGGAATTTTGTTTTTCTTCGCTGTTCGTGTGAATGTTTCGATAAGATCGTAATCCCCGATGGCCGAGCTGTCTGCAATGGTGACGGCCGCACCGCCGCCGAGTGTGGTGCATTGCTCCTGTTTGGCCACCCCGGGCGTGTCGACGGCAAGTGTCGTGTCGATGCCAATGGCGATATCGGGTGCCACCGTATGGCTCGCCGCTGTTGCGCCACGAAGTCCGACTTCTTCCTGAACGGTAAAGACGCAGTGCACTTCGTAGTCGTGATGACGCAATTTGCGGCAGGCTTCGATGGCAATCCAGCACGCGACACGATTATCCATGGCTTGGCCACTGATGTTTTCGCCGAGATAGGTGACGGGGGCGTTGATAACGACCATGTCGCCGATTTTGACGCGTTTGTGGACGTCTTTCGCGGGCAATCCGAAATCGAGAACAAAGTCTGACAAGCTCGGTACCTTCTGGCGATCTTCTACGGGCGCGATGTGGAGGGGTTTTACGCCGGGGTTGAGGATAGCGCACAGGTCTTTGGCCGGATTCGAGGGGTCTGGGCAGACGGTCACGACACGCGCAAACAAGTTTCGCACATCAAATCCGCCAAAGGGGGCAATGTAGGCTAGGCCTTCATCGGTAACGTGCGAAATCATAAAGCCAATCTGGTCCATGTGCGCAGCCAACATGACGCGTTTGGGCTTACGCGGTGCGGTTTTTCCCTTGGCAGGGCGTGGTTGACGAACGGCGATGATCGAACCCATGGGATCGACCGACACCTTGTCGAAGGTACCTTTGATTTCATCCAGAATGAGCTTTCGAACACGATGTTCGCGGCCGGGGATGCCAAGGGTCAATGAGAGCTTCTCCAGTAACTTTAGATCTTTCATGGTCGTCCTTTTTTCGTGCTTACTGAATGTATCCAAGTTGCTTGAGGGTCGACACGTTCTGGGCCCAATTTTTTTCTACCTTAACCCATAGGCGGAGCTGAACGCGGATGTCGAACATGGCGCTGAGTTCCTTTTGCGCGCTTTGCGTAATACGCTTGAGAAGTCGGCCCTTTTCGCCAATCACGATGCCCTTTTGGCTGGAGCGGTTGACGAGAATCGTCGCTTCAACTTTCCACGCTTTGTCGGACTCTTCGAGTTTCGTCACATTGACAGCAATAGCATGCGGTAATTCGTCTTTCAGAACATAGAACAGCTTTTCGCGAATGACGTCAGAGATGGCCAGTTGACGAGGGAAGTCGGTCAGGAGATCCTCGTCGAAAAGCGGCGGGCCGAGTGGAACACGGTCAAACAGAGCTGTGGTGAGGCGGTTGATGCCTTTACCTGTTTCAGCGGAAATCTTAAGCCATTTTGGTGACCGTTCGCAGGCGTTCTCTTCCGCAATTTCCGTCCAAAGATCGAAAAAGCGCATATCCTTCTTTTCGTCAGATGAGTCTTGTTTGTTGAGCACAAAAACCAGCTCCGACTGTGACTTGGCGAGACGGCGCATCCAGCCGTCGTCTTCCTCGCGTGGCACGCGTGTGCTGTCGAGAACTAGAATGCAGACATCAGCGCCTTCTGTCGCAGAGCGGGCCGTCTTGTTCATGACTTTACCTAGGTCGTGTTTGGCTTTGTGGACCCCGGGCGTATCAAGAAAGACTAACTGCCCTCGCTCTTCCGTATGAATGGCACGGATGGCATTGCGCGTCGTTTGTGCGACGGGACTGGTAATGCTTACCTTTTCTCCAAGTATACGGTTGATGAGGGTTGATTTTCCGACGTTGGCGCGGCCGACAATGGCGACGATGCCAGCACGATATTCTGGGTTGATGGGTGCAGTTTCCATAGCCACTTAACTTAACGTCATGTTCGCGCAAAGGCAACGGGAATGCGCGAATTGGGCATTGATCCCTGAGCTCTCTTCCGTGACTCCGTCCCACAGTCGTAGCGGGTGGTGAACTTTATCCTTCGCCTATGGGATAGTAGTAACTAGAATCAGCAATCATTCGAAAGGAAAAGCGCATGCGAGCACTCAAAATAAGTAAACTGACCATAGTGGCTGCCTTTATGGTCGCTACAGCGGGCATTTCTGCCGCTGCGGATACGAGCACAGTCATGTATGTGGGGAAAAGGTCCGAAGGCGAGAATCCAGCCAAACGCTTAATCGTCTTCATCGATCTTGTGGATTCAAGTAAGACGATCACGTTCGATCTGAAGACGTTTAAAGATCGGTCGGATCCGAATATTCAGAACATTCTAAAAGTCATTGCCGCCTTACCGCACCGAGCGGCAGGTACTCAGGTCGGTACAAAAGGCGGGTTTCAGGAATGTAAAACGCGTTTGGTTCTGACGATTCCAGCTGTTCGCCCCGACCTCAATACGCAGGACTGGCGCATTCGTGAATTAAACCTACGGCCTCAAGAGTAGGGCGGATTTGCGCAGGGTTCGAGCCATGTAGCCTCGGGCGCCAGCGCGTGGATCTTTGGGGTGTGAGCTAACGCCAAGCGCGGGCGGCTGTTCAGCCCTGTTGTACCGCGGCTTGCAACGCTTTTTCCTGAGAGGCGATGGATGCCGCCAATGCGAATTGCGTACGGCAACGCTCAAGATTGTGATGTTCGTGATCCGTGTTGAAGTAGTGGTCGCCTTCGAGATAATCCGTCAGGAAGCGCACGCCAATCTCAAGTGTAATCAGCTTCGCCGAGAACGGCATGAGTTCGATCTCAATCGGTAAAAGCAGGCCATCCGCGCCGTCCAAAAATCCGGTGGCAATCTGAGTGTAGATGTTCGGGCAAAGGTGCATTTCTTCGGCGGCCGGATGATCCTCTGGCACCGAGCCCGCAGCAGATCGGATCAAATCGCCGAAATCGTATAAACTGAGTCCCGGCATGACGGTGTCGAGGTCGACAACACAGACGGGCTCGTTTGTTTCTTCGTCGAGAAGGATGTTGTTGATCTTTGTGTCGTTGTGCGTGACGCGCTCCGGAATGGCTCCTTCCGCATGCAAATCCATCAAGGTACTCGCAAACTGTTGGTTCGATCTCGCGAAATCGACTTCGGTTTGCGCGTTTGCGCATCGCCCGTATGCATCATGCGCGATCGCCTTTTCAAGACTCGCAAAGCGCCAAGGGGTGTCATGGAAGCGGGGTAGCGTGTCGTGCAGGCGCTCACCACTGAGGTCCGCTAGATCGGCTTGGAACATGCCGAATCCGCGGCCGGCTTGATAGGCGACGCCTTCGCTGTCGGCACGGTCGTGGCAGGTTGTTTTTTCAACGAAAGCGCAGCACCGCCATGTATCCTCATTTTCTGTTCTGTGAAGCGGGGCACCCGTCACGTCTGTTTGCGGTCGCAGAGATTGCCAGCGACGTGATCCCTGACGACGGCTGTTGATGTGCGCCGTCACGCGATTCATGTTGTCCATCATGGCGTCGAGGTTGTGAAAGACGTCGGTATTGATGTTCTGAAAGACGTAGCGGTCTGCAGTATCCAGCGTCAGCAGCCAGGTATGGTGAATGTGACCGTTTCCGAGCGGTGCACAATCGATCACCTCACCCTTTAAATCAAAGTTCCTGATCAGATTTGTGGCGGCTTCATTTGAAAGCATTGGGATGGTTCGCAATAGGGGTGTTGCAATGGCACGGGGCAATGGCTTGGTGGATAGTGGCGGGGTTTTCGTGACGATGCAAACGTAAAACGCACTCGTCGCTCGCGAACGCGCTTCCTGTATTGCAACATTGTACATGCTTGTTACAGTCGACCTGTTGTTGATGCTGATTACAGAATGATAAGGAAGGAGTCCGTTACCGGAATGAACATTCCCAGCGAACTGAATATTTCAAGACGTATGCTAATGGGGCCAGGGCCAAGTGATATGCACCCCAGAGTGTTGAAGGCGATGAGTACGCCTCTGATTGGGCACCTTGACCCTGAATTCGTGCGCGTGATGGATGAGGTAAAGGAGATGCTTCAGCAGACCCTGAAAACGAGCAATGCGCTTACGATTCCCGTATCAGCACCCGGCAGCGCAGGTATGGAAACTTGCCTGATCAACTTGCTCGAGCCAGGCGATGAGGCCGTGATTTGCGTCAATGGTGTGTTCGGGGGGCGAATGGCCGAAGTCGTGGAGCGCTGCGGTGCCAAGGCGATTGTCGTCGAGGCCCCATGGGGCGAGCCCATGGCGTGCGAGGATGTTCGCAATGCCGTCGCGACATGTGCGCCCAAGCTTGTGGCTGTTGTGCATGCCGAAACGTCAACAGGGGTTTTGCAACCGCTCGAGGAGATCGGTCAAATCGCCCGCGACGCCAACGCCCTGTTCGTGGTGGATGCCGTGACGTCATTCTGTGGCTGTGATCTTCGTGTCGATGAGTGGGGGATTGATGCGCTGTACTCGGGCACGCAGAAGTGCTTGAGTGCACCGCCGGGTATTTCGCCGGTCACGTTCAGCGATCGTGCCGTGGACGTGCTGGCGTCGCGTAAAACCAAAGTACAGAGCTGGTTTTTGGATCTGTCGATGCTGCGCAACTATTGGGAAGGTGCTAAGCGTACGTACCATCATACCGCCCCGGTGAGTAATGTGTTCGCCCTTCGCGCAGCCTTGCGTCTGGTGCTTGAAGAAGGCCTGGAGGAACGGTTCGCTCGACATAGGGAGAACGGTGAGCTTTTACGCGATGGGTTGGAGGACCTTGGGTTTACCTATCTTGTGGCTCCGGAATTTCGCTTACCTATGCTCCATGCCGTGAAACTTCCCGATGGCTTGGACGATGCGAGCGTACGTATGCGCCTGCTTAATGAATATAATATTGAGGTGGGTGCAGGGCTGGGACCGTTTGCTGGAAAAATTTGGCGAATTGGACTCATGGGAGAAAGTAGTAGCCCGAATCACGTGAATGCACTACTTGGTGCGTTAAAAGTACTCTGCTGAAGTCGCGTAGGGCATCACGCCTGATACGCTCATGAGGTTAAGATGATCGCCGAATCCACATTGCCTGACACGTTGCGCGAAACCCTCGAGCGCGATATCAAAGGTGACGTATCTTTTGATCCCCACGTGTTGGCGTTGTATTCAACGGACGCCAGTCACTATCAGATACAACCCCTGGGGCTCGTCTTGCCCCGCGATGCAGACGATGTGTTGTGCGCCGTCCATGCGGCCGCTGAACACGGTGTGTCGCTTCTGCCGCGTGGGGGCGGCACCAGTCTGGCGGGCCAAACGATCGGCAAGTCGCTGGTCATTGATTTCTCCAAATACATGGACGCTCTCATTGAGGTCAATACGGAGGAGCAGTGGGCGCGTGTTCAGCCTGGCATTATTCGCGATGAGCTGAACGCCGCACTTCGTCCGCATGGCTTGCTTTTTGCGCCCGACCCGGCCACGTCGAGTCATGCCAATCTCGGTGGGATGATTGCGAACAACTCGTCCGGTACGAAGAGTGTTTTGTACGGGAAAACGATTGATCATATCGTTGCGCTGGATGTGATTCTGGCCGATGGGACGCGCATGACGCTCGATGCGACTTCGCCTGAGGCCTATGCCGCGCGCTGCGAAGGCGAAACGCGCGAAGCGGAGATTTACCGATCGTTTAAAAAGATCATCGATACGCATGCGTCTGACATTCGCGATGGCTATCCCAAGGTGATGCGCCGTGTGGGTGGCTACCCGCTGGATGAATTCGTCGATGTCGACGCCTGGAATCTTGCCAAGCTCTTTTCGGGTAGTGAAGGAACATTGGGGTTTGTCGTCGAAGCCAAAATCAACCTGGTCCCTGTGCCCGCGGCCACCAGTATTTGCGTTGTGCATTTTGCCGACTTACTCGAGGCCATTCGATCGGTTGAGACCATTCTCACGTACCAGCCGTCAGCGGTGGAAATTCTTGATCGTACGGTGCTGCAAATGTCGCGCGAAAATCTGAGTACGGCTCGCCTGACGCGTTTTATGGAAGGTGATCCTGCCGCCGTACTGATTGTTGAGTTTTATGGAGAGCATGATGCTGATGTGGCCGAGCGTGCGCGCGCCTTGGGCGAGGGGCTGCGGCAGAAGGGCATGGGCTATGCGTACCCCTGCATGTTAGACGCCAAGTCGCAGGCTGACGTTTGGACGGTGCGCAAGAATGGTCTTGGATTGATGCTGAGCGTGAAAGGCGAATTCAAGCCCGCCGCATTCATTGAAGATGCTGCCATTCCAATCAAGGCTCTACCCGAGTACATCGATCGTGTTCTTAAATACGTTCGCGAACAGGGCCGCGATGTCTCTATGTATGCACACGCCAGCGTTGGCGTGATTCACGTTCGTCCCATGTTGAACCTCAAGCAGGAC
>JAPKCZ010000114.1 GCA_028822745.1 Kiritimatiellia bacterium
TAGCCGTACCGTTACTTGTATAGAAGTCGACCGTGACGGGTTTGGCGGAGACGTCGCTCAGGGCAAGTTCCATTGTCGCCAGACCCGCATTCTCCAAATTGTTTGAGGGAGAGCGTACGAATTGGATGCTAGGCGGCGCATCGTCGTCGATGATGCTGACAATGTGCGTGCTGGGGGATCCGATGGATGCGCCGACAACACTGGACATCGTGAACTCAATGGTTTCGTTAAACTCGTCACTGGTATCTTGTGTGACGGTAAAGGTCGTGGTTGTCGTGGTTTGTCCGGCGGCGATGACGACATTTCCGTTAGCGTAACTGTAGTCCGTTCCGTTGACGGCCGTTCCGCCCGTGGCGCTGATCGTGACCGACGCGGGTTGGGCTGATGCGCCGGTAAGTTCCACCTCCAGGGTTACGGTTCCTACGTTTTCCGAAACATCATTCGTCGATGCGGTGAAACGTATTTCTGGCGAGAGGGTGTTGAATGAAACGGTTTCACCGGCCCATGCGGAGCCCAGTGCGTTTGATGCAAACGAACGATAATAATAGGTGGAGTTCGGAATCAGGCCGCTAATGTGGGTGGAATAATCACCGGCGGGTTGGTCGCCGAAACTGTCGACGTTGTCCCAGTTGTTGGTCGTTTCCTCGCCATCGTTGTCGCCCCAGTACGTGAATAACGTCGTGATCGGTGTGGCAGACGTCAGGGAAACGTTTAAGTCGGCCGACGTGGAGTCAACAGACGTCGGCGCTGTATTGGTCAAGGCGGGCGCACCATTTGCGCTGTATTCAACGACCAATTTCATAAAGTCGAAATACACCGCGTCGGATGACGTCGCGCTGTTGACCACCGCGAATTCTGCGTTTGTTATTTGGGATGATGTGCTTAGGAGTGCAGTTAGGTCCAGAACGGTTTGTGTTTCAGTGGCGTCCCAGAGAATGTTGCTCGAAATCGTTGGGCCTGCTTCGCGAACTCCTTCAAACCATTTCGTGACGAAGCGGTCGTCACTGATGTGCACGTTGAAATGGCCCGACTGGCTGACGTCACCTTGATGATGAATGTGCAAGGCGACAGACGTTAAGACAATGTCTTGCGGGACGTCGTTGGTGAAATAGACGCTGAACCAACCCTTTTGCAAGATGCTACCTGTATTGTCCGCGATACACATCTTGTCGAGAGCGTCTCCGTCGTCGTCACGAATAAAGGGAAGAACGGAGCCCGAGGGAGAAGCGTTGCCAAGCATTACTCCGTTATAGAATGGGTGCGTGGCTGCCGGATCGAAGCGCCAGCCTTCTTTGACGAGACTGATCGACTGCTGCGGACCACTGCCGCTGGGCGGGGGCGGTGGGGGTTCTTCGTCCAAAACGGTGAAATTGATATTGTGTGGCGCAGCATTAAAGGCGACGAAATCATCCCCTGCGGTGTCCAGATAGGTCCAGTTGGCTGGCGTGGCAATTTCGATTAATAGATTAGACTGCGTGCCTGATCGCGTCCCTGTATAGTAGCCCGTGTCCGAACCGGTCTGGTGTGAAACCGCCGTGTTGTCGCCGAAACTGAGGCCGGGTCGTAGTGTGTAACTGGCGCTCGTGTCAATGGAGTAGATGTAGGTCCCAGTTTGACTGACTTCATTCCAGTCTCCGTTGGATGACCAGCCCCAGCTATATGGAAGCGCCGGCACGACGGTACCGATTGTTGCCGCTGGAGTACCCGTATCCTTTGGGTTCAGGATCACGACAACGGTTCCTTTGGATAATCCCCCTGCTGGCGTTGTATACGTAAGGCTCTGCGCACCATTTTCAGCAAATGTGAAGGACACACCCGCGTCGATGTCCACCAAGGGCACAAACGAGAAATCTTCAATGTTGTCGGCGTTATAGGCGAAAATTGCGAGATCACCGGGCGACAGGGTGCTGACAGCTTGGGCTGTCGTCGTAAGGATGACTAGGCTTAGCAGCGTTGCCGTCCGAGCCAATCGGCGAGACGTCGTAGACATTATTTTGTTCATGGGTACCCGGACCTGTGAATCATCTTAAGGACGGCAATCCGATGATTTTGCTGTATTATATGTAAAATTCCGTACGGTGGTCAAGTTGTGCCCCGCAGAAAAGGCGTTGAGGCCAATTGCCTTACAGGATACAAGACCTCAATCAACATCGCCATCATGACGCTCAAAAGCACGCCATTTCCCTGAATCCAGGATCCAATTATCGAGTCGGGCGTTCACGGTCTTGACGCCCTTGATGCGTTTGAGTTCGTAAAACATCGCATTCAGCATGTTTGCCTGAAGATCGGGCTGTTTGCCTGTAACACGTAGCAAGGTGCCGAAGAGGTGTACTCTGCCTGATGTGCAGCGAATGGATATGCGACCGAGATCTACCCAGTGTTTAACGAAAATTCGTCTAACAGATCGCGATAGTTCTAGATCATGGCTTACAGGCATGTGAGGCCTAAGCTCAGCTTTGTTCGGACGTGGAGTCGGAAGCGGATTCGTCGGCTGGGCCAACGAGGCCGATGACTTTGTTGTAGAGCGTGTCGAGTTCGAAGGGTTTATACAGAATGTCGGTCGTACCATCCATGAACTGCTCTTCCCACATTTTGACCACATCATCTTTTTGCGGATCAAATGAATTGGGATAGGCTGTCACGAACAGAACAGGAAGCTCACGGAAGGTGCGCATTTCTTGATAAATTTCGAAGCCATTCTTGACCGGCATTTTGACGTCGAGCATGACGAGGTCGAAATCATCTCTTTCGCGCAACAGACGAAGCCCCTCCTCAGGGTCGGTGGTGGATTCAAAGGAGTAGCCTTCCATCGTTAGTGCATCGTTAAAGCATTTTAGAATTTCCGCTTCGTCGTCAATGGATAGAATCTTAATCACGGCTCGTTTCGCATCCTTCCTCTAACAAGTGGGCCTCAGGGGCTTTCCTGCGTGTTCTGAATATCCGCTGCATCCGTTTGCTGATGCCCGCGCGGGCTTGCGCCGTTTTTTATGACCGTTTTGCGGTGCTGAGCCAGAAATCCGCCACGTGCGTCGTTAATGTCAATGTCGCCTTCTTGGACGCGTACGGTCAAGTGTTCGTTTTCAGCCGCTAAGAAGACAAAGAAGCCGATGGCAACCCACATGAGCGAGCGTGGTTCGAAACCCATCGTGTCTCCGTTTACCATAACGGGTGTGTTCAGCATTCCACTCAAGATCATGAGGGCGCCGAAAAGCTTGCCTAAGCGAGCGGAAATTGCGGTAGCGCGCAGACGGCCCAGTGGGTTTGATAAGGCGGCACGTAACACGCGACCACCATCCATAGGAAAGGCGGGTAGAAGGTTGAAGCAAAAAAGAACAGCATTGAGCCACGCGCAGATCTCTAGAATAGTGATCCGCCCAACGGGTGTACGTAAGGGATCCATGGGAAATACGTTGGTTAGAAACCAAAAGAATAAGGCGAGAACTAGGCTGACGGCTGGTCCCGCAATGGCCATGAGAAGTTCATCCATTGGCTTTCTTGGTATTCGCTCCATGTGGGCTGCGCCGCCAATCACAAGTAGTGTTATTTCATGAACGCGACATTGCTTTCGAATGGCGACATAGCAGTGCCCGAGTTCGTGCAAAATAATGCTTAGTCCCAGAGCAAATTGAATGACGAGGCCCCAGAGGATACCGAATTTTGTACAAAGCAAGAAGGTCATCAAGAGAAGGGATACGTGCAGTCGGATAGGGATGCCCCATACACTGATGATTTTGATTGATGAATATTTCATGTTCGATTCACTGATCAATAAGCGTACTGCGCTTGCGTCTGATTGACCACTTCAAAGGCACGCTGCGGCGACGGTCTCCGTGAAACGCGCATTGCTGTCGACTGAAATCAAGAAAACGTGTCCCACAAAGAGGCTTGATGCCCATCAGGCATTTAGACTATGTTCGATGGCAACATTATGAAATTATCGATTGTCATTCCGGTCTACAACGAACGAAATACCATTCGCGAACTGCTAGGGCGGGTTGCGGCTGTCGATTACGGCGTTGAATGGAATATTGTTTTAGTCGACGACTTTTCTACAGATGGCACCCGTGATGAGTTGAAAGCGCTTGAAAGGGAGCATCCTGAATGGACGTTCGCGTATCACGATAAAAACATGGGCAAGGGCGCGGCTCTACGTACCGGTTTTAAGGATGCGGATGGTGACCTTGTGGTTATCCAGGATGCCGATCTCGAGTACGACCCAGAAGACATCAAATTATTGTTGGCCCCCATGCAACGTGGCCATGCGGACGTGGTTTTCGGGTCGCGCTTTATTGGGGGCGGCGCACATCGTGTTCTCTATTTCTGGCACTCCGTCGGCAACCGCTTTCTTACCTTATTCTCGAATATGATGACGGATTTAAACCTCACCGACATGGAGGTCTGCTATAAGATGTTCAAGCGCGAGGTGCTTGAATCGCTGACGTTGACCGAAGATCGGTTTGGTTTTGAAGTCGAAGTGACGGCCAAAGTGGCCCGAGGAAATTGGGTTATTTACGAAGTGCCGATTTCTTACTACGGTCGAAATTACGACGAAGGCAAAAAGATCACGTGGAAAGACGGTGTTCACGCACTCTGGTGCATTATTAAGTTTCGGTTCGTCTGACGCGTAAAGGGACGCATATTATGGAAAAACTGGTAAAATTTTTCGCCACAGGATTCGGGCTTGGCTATAGCCCATTCGCCTCAGGAACCGTAGGGACGTTGCCTGCGTTGTTGATCGTCATTCCGATGGCCATTATGGATTTCGGAATCGGGATGCAGCTCGCGATAACCGCTGTACTTTGTATCATTGCTGTTCCGCTCTGTTCGGCAGCAGAATCCATTTTTGGTCGCAAGGATGACGGACGTATCGTCGCCGATGAGTACATGACCTTTTCGCTGTGCCTGATTGGGATTCCGTGGCTGGAATGGCCGGCATTCCTGGCGATTGCCTTTATCGTTTCCCGAATCATGGACATCATCAAGCCTCCACCGGCTCGCGAATCACAGGCACTCGCAAGCGGTATTGGCATCGTGATGGATGACGTGTTGGCAAATATCTATGCCCTGATCGTCAATCACCTGATCTGGCGTTACGCCATCGTGAAGTTCGTTCTCGCGACAACCTGATCACGAGGCCGTTTCCTTGACCTTGGCAGGCTTGAACCGATCGTCGTAGCGGCCAGTCGCCCTGCATAACGCAGGGCGACCGCAGACTTACCCTTTACCTTGATTCGCAACGGCCTGTTGCGCAGCGGCCACGGCGTCGGCATCGCCAAGGTAGCGGTTTGAAATTGGCTTTAGGTCCGCATCCAATTCGTAGAGCAAGGGCATGCCCGTGGGGATGTTCAAGCTAACGATGTCCTCATCCGAAATACCGTCCAAATATTTAACCAGAGCACGCAAGCTATTGCCGTGTGCAGCGATAATGACGCGTTTTCCAGCGCGAATGGCGGGCGCGATTTCGTTCTCCCAGCACGGCATAAAGCGCTCGACGGTATCTTTGAGACATTCCGTGTGCGGAAGGTCCTCCGGATTAAGATCGGCATAGCGTCGGTCGTGACCGGGAAAGCGTTCGTCGGACGCATCCAGCGGCTCCGGAGGCGTATCATAGCTGCGGCGCCAAATGAGCACTTGGTCATCGCCATACTGTTTTGCCGTTTCGGCCTTGTTCATGCCTTGTAGTGCCCCGTAATGCCGCTCATTCAGGCGCCAGGTGCGGTGTACGGGAATCCACATGGAATCCATACCTTCCAATGTCAGCCACAGTGTGCGAATGGCGCGTTTCAATAGGGACGTATACGCGACATCGAACTCGAAGCCTTCTTCGCGTAACAGCTGTCCTGCGGCCTTTGCTTCGCCAACACCCTTCTCTGATAAGTCGACATCTGTCCAACCGGTGAACCGGTTCTCACGATTCCATTCACTCTCTCCGTGGCGAATCAATACGAGCTTGTGCATGTGATAATTTTCCTTTCTTACGTTGAAACTGTCTAAATGTTCGGCGAGTATATACCGATCTCGCCGCTCGGGGGCAAGCTTCGAGGACGAAAGGCGTGCGAACGACGCGTTTTGTAACCTGCATTCTTTGCGTAGATTCAATTGCGCGATTGACCCATTGTCCATGAATTGAGATACCTAGTGATTCGAATGAAATATATAAAGCGAACAGGACAGTGCATCGCCATCGCCATGCTGATGTTGCAGCCATGCGCGAAGGCTGAGCTTAATATCCGTGATCACTATTCGCCCCACAATTCTGAGCGTCCTCGGCGAAAAGCAACCTCTTATATCGTACTTCACACCACAGAAGGCTCAACCAAAGGGGCGCTTGATAAGATACACCGAAACGGCGAAGCCCATTACGTCGTCGACACGGGTGGGCGGGTGTATCGCATAATCGATCGTGTTCGCGTGGCGTATCATGCGGGTCGCAGTATGTGGAATGGGCGGCGAAACGTCGATGAAGTGTCGATTGGTATCGAAATTGTTGGATTTCACAATAAAAGCCTGACGTCATCCCAATTCGCGGCCGTACGCGAATTGCTAAAGCAGTTGAAGG
>JAPKCZ010000115.1 GCA_028822745.1 Kiritimatiellia bacterium
ATTCGGTCATCCCAAAGCGTGAGCGGATGCAACCCTATTCGGGGGCAGGAATCGCCACCGCGTTGGTGTCGGCGATATTGCTCACCGTTTCCAGCTGGTTGGTTGCTCCCGCCTCTTTCTCATCAAAAGCATTGCGCACCATCGAGCCCACAGGCGTGAAGCGGTCAATGTCACGTACGCTAAGGATGAGGATCAACCCAATTAGAATCATGGCGAAGCCGTTCACCAGTCCGTTGACAATTTTTGGATGCATTCGACGGCGTGTGATCCATTCCCAGAGCGAAAAGCAAATATGGCCACCGTCAAGAACCGGAATCGGAAGTAGATTTAACATCGCCAGGTTGACATTGAGAAATCCGGTAAACCACACCGCCAGCATCATGCTCGTTTTGATGATGAACCAATACGTAGCGAAAATGGCCACAGGTCCACCCGCAGCGGCCGATGCAGCCTTTGCCTGCTTCGGCTGTACAAGCGCCCCAAGAAATCGAAACAGCGCCGACGAATGTTCGCGCAACTGCGCCATTGGTTTCGGATGCACCACCGTGTCATGATCAACGGCTTTGTTGTTCCAGGTGATTCCAATTCTAACCAAGTCGGCTTTTGGATCAAATTGAGGCGTTGCGTGCGAATCGACAGAAATCCACTCGCCTCCCTCGAAGCGATTGACGGTAATCGGCTGGCGCTTGCCTTTATTTGCGGTGACCAAAGCGGCCATATGCCGACGACTGAGAAGGACTTCGCCTGCAAAGTGCGTGATGGTGTCGTTGGGTAGCAAGCCTGCCTTTTCGGCGCTCTGACCCGGAGCCACTTTCATGATCACGCACAGCGTCGGTTCGAAGACGCCAGGAACCTTTTGTTCGCCGAGGAATCCTTTGTCGGTCGACAGCGACATGACCTTCGACTGGCCATCGGGCCCCAATGCTTCGACCTCGACCGATTCGTTGTGTAGCGCCGACTCCAGACGGAAATCGCCCCACTTTTCAACCTGAATGTTGTTCACACGAACAATCTGGTCACCCGTGCGAAGGCCTTCAGCATAAGCCTCGCTCTGCGTTTCCACATAGCCCACGACAGAACTACGCTCAGCAGGACCAGCGGGCATACCAATCAGATACACAATCCACGCCAGGACGATCGCCAGAATGATGTTGCCAGCGGCGCCCGCAAGGGACACCAGAATCTTCTTCCACGGCTCAATCGCCGGAAGTGGGGCAGGCGCCTCGCCGTCGCCTTCACTTTCACCCTGAACGCTGCTCATTCCTGTTGGATCAAGCTGCGGCAGCGCCACATATCCTCCCAACGGGAAGATACCGACCTTGTAAAGCACCCCATTGACGCGCTTTTTCCAGATGGCTGGGCCGAAACCAATTGAAAACACCTCGACCACAAGACCACACCAGCGGGCCACGATGAAATGACCGAACTCGTGAATGAAAATCGACATGCCGAAAAACAGAACCAGCGCCAAAACGACACCGACATTAATAAAAAACTCAGTCAACATATTTAGCCCTTATTTAACCTTTACCGAGACGGAATCAAATTGTTCGACCCAGACGCGCCGATTGGAGGACACAGAAAGCGCCCATACGCCCTTACACCAGAAAGAATAGCGTGTAAGCGTACAGCACCGGCGCGCCGAAAAGCAAGCTATCAAGCACATCAAGTAAGCCGCCCATGCCAGGAATGGTGCTGCTGGAATCCTTCTGCCCGACCGCGCGTTTAAAGAGCGACTCGACGATGTCCCCTGTCACGCCAACGAGGGTGAGTAGAACGGGAAGAATGATGGCATGCGTCAAGCTGATCGCGATACTCCCAAGCGCGCCGCCCAAGAGCCAAAGCGTCACGAGACCGGCGATCACCGACGTGGCGACACCCCCAGCTAATCCTTCCCAGGTCTTTTTGGGCGAAATGCGGGGGCTCAACTTGTGCTTGCCAAAGCGTGACCCGACGAAATAGGCACCTATATCGGAAAACTTTACGGTAATAATAAGGTAAAGCACCAAGTGTTGCCCGGTGTCGCTAATGCGATTCGTCACCCCATCAAAACCCCAAGTAAACCCCAGACGCGCAATAAAACTGAGCAGAAAACCAATATAGAGAATGCCTAGCAGCGTGTAGCTGATGCTTTGCAGCGGCGTTTTGCTCTCACGCTCCGGGAGTTGGCGCGCGCACACGGCAAGAAAACAGAAAGCCGCAACGATAACGTCCCAGCCACGCGCATGCTCGGGATCCACATTGAACCCGAGTGTGGCAAACGTGACCGCAATCAGTAGGCAGCCACAGAACGTTCCCAGTGTTTTATGTACGGGAACCTGTGCATGCCCAATCAGCACGTAGAATTCGAGTTGCGCCAGCGCGCAAATGGCAATCAAGATCAGGAGAGAGAGGCCCGCTGGGGCAAAGAAGAGTATTGCCAGCGACGCCCCGCCCATCAAAAATCCGCTAATCACGCGATGCTTCAGCATATCGAGCTCCTCACCTGAAAACTCACGTCTGCTCCTCCGCGCTGATGTCGCCGAACCGGCGATTTCGTTTGCTGTAATCCTCGACCGCAGCCCGGAAGTGGTCTTTACGAAAATCGGGCCACATCGTGTTTGTTACATAGATCTCGGCATACGAGAGTTGCCAGAGTAAAAAATTGGAAATCCGCATTTCGCCACTGGTACGAATCATCAAATCGGGATCGGGAACGTCAGGCAGATACAAATGAGATGCCACGGTGGCCTCATCGATCTTGCGTGCTTTGAGATCGCCCTTCTCCACTTTACGCGCAATCTCGCGTACGGCGTCCGTCAGTTCAGCCCGCCCGCCGTAACTGAGGGCCAAAATCAGTTCACTTTCGGTATAATCTGCCGTCGCTTTGATCACGCGATTAAGCCCGATCTGCACAGCTTTGGGAAGATCGCTCATTCGCCCCATCACGCGCAAGCGCACCTTGTTTTCGTGAAGCTCGAATGCGCGTTCTTCCAGGTAGGTCTTCAAAAGCTGCATCAAGCCCTTGATTTCATCCTTAGGGCGAACCCAATTTTCGACGCTGAAGGCGTAAAGGGTCAGATATTTGATACCCAGATCTCGGCAGCTTTCCATGACCGCGCGTACCGATTCCGCACCCGCTTCATGCCCCTTGTGCCGCGGCAAGCCCTTGGCTTGGGCCCAACGCCCATTACCGTCCATAATCACGGCAACGTGGCGAGGAATACGAGCAGGATCTATAGGGGCAGTATTCATGGTCGTGGCAAAAGCGCTATATCTTGATCCGCAGCGTCTGGCGGCGTCCCGCGCCAACCGAGAGAATTCCCATCTCAACGCCAGTGAGTTCACATAGACGGTCAAGGTAGTTTCGCGCGGCTTGCGGCAACTGTTCGAGAGACGTCATTTCAGACGTGCGTGTCAACCAACCAGGCATTTCTTCGTAGATTGGCTTACAACGGGCCAACTTCGTGACGCTCGCCGGAATGCTCTCACAGCGCTCGCCGTCCACCTCATAGGCGACCGCAATCTTGATGCGCTCGAACGTATCCAAAACATCGAGCTTCGTAATCGCCCATTGATCAATTCCATTGATGTCTGCCGCGTAGCGCGCCACAACGGCGTCAAACCACCCACAACGGCGCGGGCGGCCGGTCGTGGCCCCGAATTCGTGCCCTTCGCGCGCCAGCGTTTCACCATCGACGTCAAGAAGCTCTGTCGGGAACGGTCCTTCGCCCACACGCGTTGTATAGGCTTTGACGACGCCGAGAACTTGGTCGATGCGATTAGGAGGGATCCCAGTTCCTGTGCACGCGCCACCCGCCGTCGCATTGGACGACGTCACATAAGGGAATGTGCCAAAGTCGATGTCCAACATCGTTCCTTGCGCACCCTCGAACAGAATGTTTTTGTTCTCCTTGAGCGCCCCGATAAGAATAGGCACGCAGTCAGCGACGTACGGACGCAGGCGATCCGCCATGGCCGAATACTCACGACAGATGTCGTCGTAATCGAGTGCTTCTGCACCCATGGCGATCAACACCTGATTGGCATTCTCCACACGACCTTTGAGCAGTTCAGGGAAATCAGGGCTAACCAAATCGCCCATTCGTAACCCTACACGGGCAACCTTGTCGCTGTATGCGGGACCGATGCCGCGTTTCGTGGTTCCAATTTTCTCGCTGCCTGTCGACAACGCTTCGCGCTGAGAATCGAGCGCGCCGTGATACGGTAAGACGACGTGCGCTCGGTCACTCACAAAGAAGCGCCCTTCGAAATCAACACCGCGTTCAACGAGTTCATTGACTTCGTCGACCAGTGCGACGGGGTTAACAACAACGCCGTTGCCGATGATGCAGACTTTCCCGGGATGCAAAATGCCGGAGGGCATGAGGTGCAGTACGTATTTTTCGTCGCCCACAATAACCGTGTGTCCAGCATTGCTGCCGCCTTGGAATCGAACGACAACGTCTGTGTCTTCCGAAAGCACATCAATAATTTTCCCTTTTCCTTCGTCACCCCATTGGGCTCCGACAAGTACGGTCGTCGGCATGCGTTCCGCTCCTCATGTGCTAAATACTGAATGAGACCCGCACGGATCGGCCCGATTTGATTGGCCGGGCGAGTCTCCAGAAAAGCCGCAGTATGCTGTTCAGCTCTGTTGAGTTCCAGCCTAAACTATAGCCACCGGCCAAAACCGCAAAATTCAGATTGACTTAGGCCGCGTTCGCGCCTAATTAAGTTCGGGCAACAGACGCACAAGCAGAGGAACAGACCATGCGTAAAAATGCCTACCTAGATGACTTCATGGGGAAATTTTCCTACGAAGGCCTAACCTTCGACGACGTATCGATTGTCACGCAGTTCGCGGACTTTCTCCCCCACGAGTCCAACATTTCCAGCCGGCTGACCAGCCGTATCAAACTAAAAATGCCCTTCGTCAGTGCGGCCATGGATACGGTCACGGAATCCCAGATGGCCATAGAAATGGCGCTCCTGGGTGGTATCGGCATCATTCACAAGAATCTCCCAATCGACGAGCAGGCCAAACAAGTCGGACGCGTAAAGCACTTTTTGAACGGCCTCATTCCTGATCCTGTCGTATTTCGCGACACAGACACGTTGGAATCCATTGAAACGCAGAAACGCGAACGCGGCTATACATTTAGCGGATTTCCGATTCTCGACAGCGAAGATAATCTTGTCGGCATTCTGACATCCACCGACGTCCGTTTTGCACGTGACCATCAGGCCCCCGTCACCGACATCATGTCCAAAAACGTCGTCACAGCGCCACCCGACACCAGTCTGGAACAAGCCTACGACATCATGATGACCAACAAGATCGGCAAACTGCCTATCTTGGAGAATGGCAAACTGACCGGACTTTATTCCTTTTCCGATGTACGTATTTTGGTCGAAGACGAAAAACCACTCTACAATCGTGATTCACGTCACCGTTTGCGCGTTGGCGCAGCCGTTGGACCTAATGATCACGAGCGGGTCGAAATTCTGACCAGCGAAGGTGTCGACGTTGTTGTGGTCGATAGCGCCCATGGTCATTCCACGGGCATCCTCGACATGGTCAGCTGGATTGCCAGCACGTATCCGGACACCGACATCATTGCCGGAAACGTCGCCACAGCGGAGGGTGCGGTCGCGCTGCGCGACAAAGGCGCCCACGCCGTTAAAGTGGGCATCGGACCCGGCTCCATCTGCACGACGCGTGTCGTCTGCGGTGTCGGCATTCCCCAGATCACAGCTGTTTACGAATGCGCCAACGCGCTGGAAGGGTCTATACCCATCGTCGCGGATGGCGGCATTCGCCACTCCGGCGATGTTCCGAAAGGGCTACTTGTTGGCGCCGAATCCATTATGATGGGCTCCATTCTCGCGGGCACCGAAGAGAGTCCTGGCGAAAAAATCATTCATCAGGGCCGCCAGTATGTTGTTTACCGTGGCATGGGCAGCCTGGCAGCCATGCGCGAAGGCAAGGGCAGTCGCGAACGTTACAGCCAGATATCCGCGTCCGAGGAGGATCTCGTCCCTCAAGGCATCGAGGGCATCGTCCCTTATGCCGGTTCCGTTCGTAAAGTCATGACACAGTATTTGGGTGGTCTACAAAGTGCGCTTGGGTACAGCGGCTGCAAGGACATCCCCCTGCTACAGGCACAGGGGCGCGTCGTTCGCGTCAGTCTGGCGGGACTGAACGAGGCCCATCCGCATGATGTTAAAATCATGAAGGAAGCACCCAACTACCGCTCTTAAAAAGCCCCGAAAAAGATGCTGGAAAAGGTCACGACGGGCGAGTTCTCGCGAAAGTCATCCAAGGTGGCGCGGGCTTCGCCAACCACTTCCTGAATATCGTTGTATAGCGTTTCGTCGGTGGTCAACTTCCCAAGCAAACCTTCGCCGCGCTCGATTTTCTGCGCGACGGACTTGAGCGATTTCACCGTGTCGTGTAAATCGGTATACAACGTTTCATCTTCCGACAGAAGTTTGCCGAGCGTACCCTTACCGTCCTCGAGCTGTTTCGTCACGTTCGCGAGCG